>CABYKC010000065.1 GCA_902519435.1 uncultured Alphaproteobacteria bacterium | reverse complement strand
CTAGGCAAATTTTATCACTTGGTTCTGGAAATGATAAAATGCAAGAAATTGCGAGTGCAATTCAGGAAGGTGCTAGAGCATATTTAAATAGACAGTATATGACTATCGCTATTGTAGGTGTTGTTATTTTTGCGTTAATATGGATAGTATTTGATTTAGCATCAGGTATTGGTTTTTTAATTGGTGCATTTTTTTCTGGTGCTGCTGGTTATGTGGGTATGAATATATCAGTCAGATCAAATGTGCGAACAACTCATGCTGCAAGCAAAAGTCTTGCTGAAGGTTTATCAGTATCTTTTAAAGCAGGTGCTGTTACTGGAATGCTAGTTGCTGGATTTGCATTACTTTCAATTGCAGTATTCTATTTCGTTTTACACAACTCTGGTTCATTTCCAGGTAGAGAAATTGTTGCTCCTTTAGTGTCTCTCGGATTTGGGGCTTCATTAATTTCAATATTTGCTAGATTAGGCGGAGGTATTTTTACAAAAGGTGCTGATGTAGGTGCTGATTTAGTTGGAAAAGTAGAAGCTGGTATTCCAGAAGATGACCCAAGAAATCCAGCTGTAATTGCAGATAATGTTGGAGATAATGTTGGTGATTGTGCAGGAATGGCTGCTGATCTTTTTGAAACTTATGTTGTGACGGTTGTTGCAACAATGGTTTTAGCATCCATATTTTTTATAGATAATTCTTATACAATGATGATATTTCCTTTGGCTATTGCAGGGGTTTGTGCACTAACGAGTATTATTGGAACCTATTTTGTCAGATTGGGTAAGAACAACAATATTATGGCAGCTTTGTATAGAGGGTTTGCAGTATCAGCAATATTATCTGCTGTATTATTATATTTCGTTACTGATTATATAGTTGGACTTAATGAAGTTCTTGTTGTGGAAGGTTCTTCTATACAGTTTACCGGAATGTCTCTTTTTATTTGTGGATTGCTTGGATTAATAATTACAGGTTTAATTATTTGGGTAACTGAATATTATACAGGAACTAATTATAGACCTGTCCAAAGTATTGCTCAATCATCTACAACTGGTCATGGCACAAACGTTATTCAAGGATTAGCTATTAGTTTAGAAGCTACAGCATTACCTGCATTAATTATTGTTGCTGGAATTATATCAACTTATTCTTTAGCTGGTCTATTTGGTATCGCAATTGCAGTGACTACTATGTTAGCTCTTGCGGGTATGGTAGTTGCCCTTGATGCTTATGGACCTGTTACAGATAATGCAGGTGGTATAGCTGAAATGTCTAACCTTGATGAAAATGTTAGAAAAACCACAGATGCTCTTGATGCAGTTGGCAATACAACTAAAGCTGTAACTAAAGGTTATGCAATTGGTTCTGCAGGATTAGGAGCATTAGTATTATTTGCTGCTTATACTGAAGATCTAGATCATTTTGCAAAAGACTCAAGTAGTCCATTGTATGGAATTGAAGTATCATTTGATTTATCTAACCCATACGTTGTAGTTGGTTTATTACTTGGAGGTTTATTACCATTCCTATTTGGCGCTTTAAGTATGACTGCTGTTGGCAGAGCAGCTGGCTCAGTTGTTTTGGAAGTTAGAAGACAATTCAAAGAAATACCTGGAATAATGGAAGGTAAGGGTAAGCCTGAATATGGAACTTGTGTTGATATTCTCACTAAATCAGCAATTAAAGAAATGATCATACCCTCCATGCTCCCTGTTTTATCCCCAATTGTAGTCTATTTTGTTATTCTATTTATAGCTGGTCAATCAGCGGCACTATCTTGTCTTGGAGCTTTGTTGCTTGGTGTTATTATAACAGGTCTATTTGTAGCAATAAGTATGACTGCAGGTGGAGGTGCATGGGATAATGCAAAAAAATACATTGAAGATGGAAATCATGGAGGTAAGGGCAGCGAAGCTCATAAAGCTGCTGTTACAGGAGATACTGTAGGAGATCCATACAAAGATACTGCTGGACCTGCAGTTAATCCTATGATCAAAATTACTAATATTGTGGCACTACTTTTACTGGCAGCAATATCTTTATAAATTTATGGGGTTGTTGGTAGCTCTTGTTGAGTTCCAACACCTCCAAATATTTTTTCCAATAAACCTCTTTGGATTATATCATTTGAAGTTTTATCATTTGAAA
>CABYKC010000064.1 GCA_902519435.1 uncultured Alphaproteobacteria bacterium | reverse complement strand
ATAAAAAATCAAATTCCTCTATATGTTGCAATGTACCGAATTGGAGCATTGCCTTTTCAAGAGTCTTTTATAGACTTTAATAATAAAGATTTATTGATTGCTACTATTCTTAGTCAAGATACTGACATCTCATTAAGAATTAAAGCTGCTAATGCAGCCATTTACCTAGATAAAAACTTAATTTCAGGTGAATCACTATCTGCAATTTATTCATCTGTTGATTTTAATCATAATCAATTAAATTCACCTAAAAAAACTTTAAGAAGTCTTAAAACTGATGAATTAAAAATGGCTTTCTATCATCAACTAGTAAATATACAAATTTTTCCTCGAGACAGAATGGAAATGATGATTGAGTATTTTAAATTTGCTTCATCAATTAATTTAGAACTTCCTGCATATGTAAGTTTAGAAAAAATGCTTAATATCATAGAGCCAACAACAGTATCAGGTATCTACAATGTGGAGGAAATTGTTCTAGCATTAAAAACTCTTGGAAAAGATGAATTAGCAAAACTATGGTCTAAAGCAAATAAATTAAATGTTGAAACAGTTGAGGTAATAAAACCAAAGAAAAAAGAAAAACCAAAAGTTATTAGCGAAGATGATCAAAATCTAGTAGTGGAAAATGATAATGAAGGACCAAGAATTACTATCGCAAATACTTTTGAAGGAGATGAAGATTATACTGCTTCTATAAAGGGTAAAATTACTGATCAAAGTGAAATTGTATCTGTAACTGTGGACGGTGATGAAGTAGCTTTAAAACAAGGTTCATTTAATAAAGATTTATTTGTTCGACCAAATGGACAAAGTGTTCAAATTATAGCGAGAGATAAGCATGGTAATAAATCGGAGACTACAGTTCAACTTGTGCGTTCTACGATTGTTGTTTCAAAAGATACTTTTGATTTTCTTGATCCAAGAAAAATTAAAGTTGAAACAAATCAAAATGCTGTTGCCCTTATAATTGGTGTCGAAGAATATGAAACTATTTCACCAGCTTTATTTGCTAAAAATGATGCTTTAGTCTTTAATGATTTCGCTAGAATGACATTAGGTGTCCCTCAAAGTAATATTAAATTACTTACCAATGATGATGCTGGGAGAAATGATACGATTAAAGTTCTTAAAACATGGCTTCCAAAAAAAATAACGGAAAGTAAAACAGATTTATTTATTTTTTATTCTGGTCATGGGTTGGCAACTGATGATGGTAGTGATCTTTATTTATTACCTTCAGATGGTGATCCTGATATCTTAGAAGATACATCAATTCTTCGTAATAGTATTTTTGAAATCATTACTGATCTTAACCCTAAAACTGTTACCATGTTCCTGGATACTTGCTACAGTGGTGCTACAAGATCAGATGAATTTCTTATAGCTGCTAAACCAATATTTATTGAGCCTGAAGAACAAGATATTCCAATTAATTTTAATATATTTTCTGCTGCATCAGGTAAACAAACAGCTAAAGTACTTGAAGAAGCCGAACACGGTTTATTTTCGTATTTTATGATGAAAGGGTTAGAAGGAGAGGCTGATTCTAACAACGATAGAACCATTACAAATGGTGAGCTTCATGCTTTTATAAACAAAAACGTATCGAGACAAGCTAACCAGACACCTCAATTAAACGGTGATCCCGAACAGGTATTAGTGAAATGGTAAAATATGTTTTTGTAATTATTCTTTTTGGTATTTTATCATTTACTCATCAAGTTAATTCACAGGAAAAAATAATTGATCATTTTTATAATGATTTTTATTTCACAGAGAATGGAACAATTTTACTTGATAAAAAAAAGGGTGAAAAATATGAAAGTAATAAAGATCTTTATATTTTTGCCCCATTAAATAAAGATGGTGGTTACTATGTAGGTTTTGCAAATTTTAGAAAATATCTCATCACTTCAGGAAGTGAAGGTTTTGTCTATTTATTTGATAAAAGTAATTCAGCTAAACAAAAATGTATTTTCAAAGCAAAATCTAAATCTTCAACCGAATGGTACAAAGGGAAAATTACAGTTAGTTGTCCAACAAATATTGGTCAAATATACTACAGAGGTAATTTTTCACAATCAGTTGCAAATTCAATTGGTTCTGGGAAAGTATATAAATGTTTAAATGAAAGTCAAAACTGTAATGGTGATGAA
>CABYKC010000063.1 GCA_902519435.1 uncultured Alphaproteobacteria bacterium | reverse complement strand
TTTTGTTTAAAAAATTAGAAATATGATTAAAAAATTCTTTGTAAGAATAAATCCTGGGACCGGCAAGCTCATAAATATTTTTCTTTTTAGTCCTAGAATTAATTATTTCATCAACAGCTAGAGATACATCATCAATAAAAACTGGTTGGAATTTTGTTGAGCCATCTCCAAAAAGTGGGACAAAAAATGAAGATTTAAATATTGGCAAAAGTCTTTTTAAGAAAATATCACCACCGCCTATAATAACACCTGGCCTAATAATTATTGCATTATCTAGTTGTTTAAAGGCTTCTTTTTCAGATTTATGCACCGCAATGCTTCTTTTTGAATTTTTGTTAATATCTACACCAAGACCAGAAAAAAGAATGAATTGTTTTAATTCCTTACTAGATTTTAAAATTCTAATAAGTTTCTGATTAAACTTATATATTGTATTGTTAAAATCACCTTTCTTTTGATCGTAAGTAGTTTTTAAATTAATGCACACGTTTGCATTATTTAAAATAGATTTAAGCCTTTTGTCTTCTAGTGAAGAATAACGAAATGGAATTACCTGTCCTGTTACACCTAAAAGTCGTATTTTAGCTTCTTGTACTGATCTTTGATATGGAACAATAATTTTATGGCCATTTTTAGTAAGACACCTTATTAAATGTTTACCTACAAAACCTGCACCTCCAAAAATTACTATTGATTTCATGACCTTTAATTAAATAAATGATATAGAGAAAAAAAATAAAATATACAGGCAATAAAATCAAAATGAAAATAAATTACTATACAGGAGATCTTCCAGAAAGTTTTAGAGCTTCTAATATTATAGCATTGGATAGTGAAACAATGGGATTAAATCCTAAAAGAGATAAATTATGTTTAGTACAAATTTCTAATGGAGATGAAGTATGTCATCTAGTAAAAATTGACTTATCTACTGAAAAACCTCTTAATTTAATTAAAATTCTTAAAAATAATAATATTCAAAAAATTTTTCATTATGCTAGGTTTGATGTAGCTGTATTCAAATACAACTTTAAAATTAATATTAAAAATATTTACTGTACAAAAATCGCATCAAAGTTAGTTAGAACTTACACTGATAAACATGGATACAAAGATCTTTGTAGTGAATTACTAGGTAAGTCAATTTCAAAAACTGAACAATCTTCTGATTGGGGTGGAGAATTAACTAAAGAACAACAAAAATATGCTGCTACTGATGTTTTATATTTACATAAAATAAAAGACAAACTCGATAAAATGTTATTAAGAGAAAGTAGAAGTAAACTTGCTAAAGCCTGTTTTGATTTCATTCAATTTAGAACAGATTTAGATATAAATGGTTGGTCAGAGCAAGATATATTTAAACATTAATGAATAATAATAAAAAAATAATCAATAGTGCAAAAAGAACTTTATCAAGCGAAATAAGTAGTATTAAAAATTTAAAATCTACATTTAATAATAATTTTTGTAAGGCAATTAATATAATTTATAATACAAAAGGTAAGGTTATTATAACAGGTGTTGGAAAAAGTGCTCATGTTGGTAATAAAATTTCTGCAACTTTAACTTCCACAGGAACTCCCTCTTATTTTGTGCATGCAACTGAAGCAAGTCATGGTGATTTAGGTAGTATAAAAAGGGATGATTGTGTTATAGCGATTTCAAATTCTGGTGAAACTTCAGAATTAAATAATATAATTCAATTTACTAAAAGATTTAATATCAAGCTCATAAGCATAACAAGTAATTCAAAAAGTATCCTGCATAAAAATGCTACAATTGGTATTTTATACAAAAAACCCACTGAAGCTTGCCCTTTAAATTTAGCTCCAACAAGTTCTACTTCTATGTCAATGATAATTGGGGACTGTATAGCGATTTCTTTACTAGAACTGAGAGGTTTTAAAAGTAATGAGTTTAAACGACTTCATCCTGGAGGAAATCTTGGTAAAGATCTTAAAAATTTAAGTGAGGTAATGCATACTAACAAAAAGTTGCCGATAGCTATGTTAGATGAAAAAATGTCTAAGGCTTTGATTACAATGACGCAAAAAAGTTTTGGGTGTATCGGAGTCATAAACAAAAAAAATCAAATAGTTGGTATTATTACTGATGGAGATCTAAGAAGAAAATTAAATTCAAAATTTTTTCAAAAAAAAGCATCAGAAATAATGACAAAAAATCCAACG
>CABYKC010000062.1 GCA_902519435.1 uncultured Alphaproteobacteria bacterium | reverse complement strand
TGTAATCAGGAATATTTAAATTTGAAATTCTAATATTTTCTTTGCTAAGTATTGCTACTCCATTCCAAGCTTTTTGCCCATTTACATAACACTTATAATTAATATTTTCTAATTCCTCTTTAGGAAAACTTTCATTTGTACACTTTAATTCTTGAATTAAATATAAATCTGATTGATCTTTTTTTATAAATTTTATTAAATGTTCTATTCTTGCATTAATTGAATTTACATTCCAAGTAGTAATTTT
This sequence comes from uncultured Alphaproteobacteria bacterium, assembly GCA_902519435.1. The sequence continues at coordinate 2,174 of CABYKC010000062.1, read as the reverse complement.
CATTTATATTGAAAAAGAAGTACCACACCCACATGAAGAAGATGCTAGTGGATTAGAAATTTTAAAGGATGATCCAATCAATTCATTAACATAATCAATTTTCGATCCTTTAATTAATTCAATTGAAGTTTTATCTATTAATACATCAGCATTTTTATAATTAAAGATTAAATCATCTTCATTTGGTTTGTCAGAAAAATCAAATTTATATTGAAATCCAGCACAACCACCACCCAATACGGTAATTCTGAAAAAGTTAGATTTTTCAGAGATAAGTATCTTGTTGATATGATTCTGAGCACTTTCCGTTACTTCAATTATATTGTCCATTTATCTAAATATTGTTATTAGTTATTTTTTTTCATTTATAATATAAATTTTCTTATGTTCAAACATTTAGCTTCCAATCCAGATAATTCAAATGGAAGATTATATAATGAGCTAGATGATGATTTGAGAAATCCATTTGAAAGAGATAGAGCGAGAGTTATTCACTCTAATTCTTTTAGAAAATTAAAACATAAAACCCAAGTTTTTATTGAAAGTGAGAGTGATTATTTTAGGACAAGACTAACTCATTCTTTGGAAGTTGCCCAAATATCAAGATCAATTTGCAGATTACTTGAATTAGATGAAGATCTAGGTGAAACAGTTGCTCTTGCACATGATTTGGGTCATCCTCCTTTTGGTCATATTGGCGAAGATGCACTTGATAATTCAATGAAAAAGTTTGGAGGTTTTAATCATAATGATCAAACTTTGAGAGTTTTAACATTTATTGAAAAAAGACATCCTGATTTTAATGGATTAAATCTTACATGGGAAAGCTTAGAGGGAATAATAAAACACAATGGAATTTTGAGTGGTCATTTACCTTATCACTTAGATAATTATTCTAAATTACATAATCTAAATTTAACTGATCAACCTTATTTAGAATCACAGATAGCGAGTATATCTGATGATATTGCTTATAATAATCACGATGTAGAGGATGCTATTAGAGCAAATTTAATATCATTAGATGATATTGCAGAATTAAATTTTTTTGAAAAAATTATAATTGATTTAAGAGATCACTATAAAGATATTCCAAATAAACTTCTCGTGTATCAAGTTTTAAGAAATTCCATATCTAATATGATAAATGATATATATGAGACTACAAAAAAAAATTTGATTGAAAATAATATCAATTCCATTGATGCTATTCATAAAAAAAATAATTTCATTGTTTCATTTTCAAATGAAATGAAGAAAAATTGTGACTTAATTAAAAAATTTTTGTTCGAAAGAGTTTACAATCATAGTCATTTATCAGATAAGAGACAGTATTCAAAAAAGGTTATATCTACTTTGTTTACTTATTTCGTAAAAAATAATAATAAACTACCTATAGATTGGAGGAATCAAAATATCGAAATTGAAAGATTAATTTGCGATTATATATCAGGAATGACAGATAGATTTGCTCTTAATTTATATAAGGAGATTAGTGAATAATTTTATAAAAGACCTTTCAGATTTTTTATTCGATTTTACAGATTTTTTAGAGAGTAAAAAATTTATATCTCCAATCAATAAAAAACAGATTAGCATTGATTACTCTTCAAATAATAAAAAAGGTGATTTAGCAACAAACTTTTATTTAATTGTTAATAGAAAAATTATTAATGAAAATTTTGATATTGAAAAAGAACTAAATGATAGAATTAAATCAATTGGATTTATCGATCATTTTGTGGTTTCAAAAAATGGTTTTATAAATTTTTTTCTCAAAGATAATTTTGTATTAAGAAGTTTAAAGGAAATTTATAGTAATAATTTTTTAAATTATATTAATTATGGTGCAGGTAAAAAAATAAATGTTGAATTTGTTTCAGCTAATCCAACCGGACCATTGCATATAGCACATATAAGAGGTGCTGTATTTGGAGATGTATTAAGCTCTCTTTATACTAAAACAGGTTTTGATGTTACTAGAGAGTATTATGTAAATGATGCAGGTTCTCAAATTGATAAATTATCAAATTCTCTTTTGAAACGATATTTACAATTATTTGATAAAAAAATTGAATTAGAAGAAGATGAATATCCTGGTGAATACTTAATAGATATTGCCAAAAAAATTAAAAATGAAGATGGTGATAAGTGGTTAAACTTTCAGCAAGGAG
>CABYKC010000061.1 GCA_902519435.1 uncultured Alphaproteobacteria bacterium | reverse complement strand
GATCCAAGAGTATGCATTTTAATTAATGGTGTCATTTTTGCCATATCACCATGATCATATGCATACTTACCTTTAGTAAATGAAGGACATGATGCAGGCTCGCAACCAATTATATCAATTTTTTGGCCACCTCTTAATTGTTGACCTAAAAATGGGAACATTAATCCAGAAAGATTACTACCTCCACCCGTACAACCAACAATTATATCAGGATAATCTCCAGCCATCTCCATTTGCATAATAGCTTCATTACCATTTATAGTCTGATGCATTAAAACATGACCTAAAACACTTCCAAGTGAGTATTTTGCTTTACCTCCACTTTTTACAGTTGCTTCTATTGCTTCTGAAATAGCTATTCCCAAACTGCCTGGGTTATCAGGATTTTCTGATAATAACTTGTTACCGAAATCAGTTAAATTAGATGGACTAGCGTGACAGTTAGCACCGAATGATTGCATCATTAATTTTCTGTAAGGTTTATGATCAAAACTAACCTTAACCATGAAAACTTCGATATCTATACCAAAGATTTGACCTGCAAAAGCTAATGAACTTCCCCATTGACCTGCGCCTGTTTCAGTAAATATTTTACTAATTCCTTCTTCTTTATTAAAAAATGCTTGTGGAACTGCAGTATTTGGTTTGTGACTTCCAGTAGGGCTCACACCTTCATATTTGTAATAAATTTTAGCTGGTGTATCTAAAAACTTTTCTAATCTTCTTGCTCTAAATAATGGAGAAGGTCTCCATTGCTTATATACTTCTCGTACTGGTTCAGGAATTTCTATTTCTCTTTCAGTAGAAACTTCTTGCATAATTAAACTCATTGGAAATAAAGGTGCAAAGTCATCAGGTCCGGCTGGTTGTTTAGTTCCAGGGTGTAATGGTGGTGGTGGTGGACTTGGTAAGTCTGCATTAATATTATACCAAAACTTTGGTGCTTTATTTTCTTCAAGTAAGTATTTAATTGAGTCGCTCATAATAAAAGTATATTGGACTATAAAAAATTAAATTTCAACCATAAATGAAATATATTAACTTCAAAAATGTGTCTATTTTTATTGCTGTTTTATTGGTATTATATGTTTTTTATGGATATTTTACTCATTGATTTTTTTTGACCCACAAACAGACCAAAAAAAACTAAAATAATTCCAACTACAGAACTAAATACTATTTGCTCAGAAAGAAATATGAATCCCCATATTAAAGCAAAAACAGGGATTAAATATGCAACATAAGATAAGAAAACCGGACCAGATTGTTTAACTATATGATAGCGCATATGAAAGGCAATAGCTGTTGGAAACACACCTAAATAAATAATAGAAATTAAAGAAATTTTATTAATATTATTTTCATAATTAATAAAATCATAGAATAAAAATGGTAATGATATTATCGCTCCAAATAATGTAGCAAAAGTAGTAATTGAAATAGGGCTTAATTTCTTTAATTTATTATAAGCAGCAATATTTGAAATCATGTAGCCAAATGCTGCTAAAATCACAAAAATTTTTGCTAAAGTACTTATGTAGTTTTCATCTTGAAAATTAAATTTACTTATATCTAAAATAAAAATAATACCTACAAAACCTATAATAATTGATAAAAATTTAATCCAAGTAAACTTATCGTCTGAAGTTAAAACGTGAGACATTAGTAAAGTTATTAAGGGACCAACTGACATTAATAAGCCTGCAGTTGAAGAGGAGATGTATTGTTCAGCCCAACTAATCAGATAGAATGGTAAAAAATTTCCAGTAATGCCTATAAAAGAAAGAATTAAAACTAAATCAAGATTTAATTTTGGATGCTTGTTGTATGAATAATATAAAATAATTAAGAAAATTGATGCTATAATTAATCTTAAGGAAGCAATACTTGTAGGTGTAAAACTAGACAGAGAAATTTTAATAACAAAAAAAGAAGATCCCCAAATAGCAGCTAAAATTATAAGAAGTATTAAATTATTTGATACTAATTTATTTAACAAAAATTAGATTTTATTTTTTGGTTGTGGAATCTCGATATTTTCAGAAGGTTTCATATATTCATCTCTTCTACCATCCCAAAGATAATCCGCATAATCAAACTCTGTAATCATTCTATCAGATCGTTCAAATGTTAATCCGTATTTTCTACAGTAACTAGCAAATTCTTCAGCATTATCTATTGGTAAATTTTCTACAGTCCATTTTCTGGAACTTCTATCAAATTTAAAACCATTTTTTTTGAACCAATCTCTATGATAGTATGAGTCTCTACCGAAAGCTGAAAAAGTTATTTTTTTTGACATAATGTTAAGCGCTCATACATGAAAAACTAAGAAATAACAAATTTAATTTTTAAAATTAATTTTATTTAAAATAGTAGAAATTTATTAGTATTTATAATAAGATAATTTTATGGATCTTTACAGTAGTAGTGAAATAACAGTTCATCAGTTAAATGAACTTAAGCAAGATGACAAAAAAATTCAAATTATAGATGTGAGAGAGGATACTGAAAGAGATCATGCCCATATTAAAGGTACAATACATATGAAACTTTCAGAAATTGCAAAAAGATACACTGAATTAGATAAGAAAAAAAATATTTTTGTAAT
>CABYKC010000060.1 GCA_902519435.1 uncultured Alphaproteobacteria bacterium | reverse complement strand
TATTTAAAATATCTTTAGTACATTTTGCCATTGTTTCAGAAGACCTAGAAATAGAATCATTCATATAAAAATTTTCAATGTTATATTTAATTTTAATATTCTCAATTTTATTTTTTTTAGCAAAAGTTATTTCGCCAATAGAATTAACTTCATTTAAGAGAGCAAATTGACCATAGGTACTTGTAAGCTCATTTCGAAGCTCTCCAAGATTATTAAAATTTAAATTTTTTTCAAATAAGTCACTTAAAACTCTAAAAATTTTCCACTCCTCTTTTGCTTCACCTATTGGATTATGACACTTAGTTGTTTGAATAACTCTACCTTCTATATTCATATAAGTAGAACTTTTCTCAGTATATGCAGGGGTTGGTAAAATTATATCAGCTATAGATGCTGAAAAATCTCCATGATGACCAAGATAAACAACAAAAGCATTTTCAAATGTTGAAAAATTTATCTCATCTAACCCCATTAAGAAAACTACAGGCTTTGTTTTATCAATATGTTTTTTTAATTGTTTATTGTAATCATTATCAAATTTTTTATTATAAAATTTCAAATCTAATGCTCCTACTCTAGAAATATCTTGGTTAAGAATATTTAATGGATTTATATTTTTATTTTTTTGAATTTTTTTCGCAATTAATCCTGCAGTTTCTAATATTTTTTTTCCATGATCATTATTTATTGCTGAAGTACCTAATATTATAAGTGGGTTTTTTGCAGATTTTAAAACTTTATTGAATTCAGATTTATTATTAGATAATTTATTAAGGTAATCTAAAGAATCAGATAAATGATGATAATCGTAAGTAAGATCTAATTTAGGACCTATAAGTCCAATTTTGCAGTTATTTTCAATATATGCCTTTCTAATTCTAGCGTTTAGTACAGCAGCTTCCCATCTCGGGTTTGATCCGATTAAAAGAATAGCATCAGCCTTTTCAATTTCTTGAATTGTTGAATTAAATTTATAACTTGAAGATGAATTATCGATAATTTGTGTATTATCAAATCTACAATCATAGTTTTTTGATTTTAGTGAATTGCTAAATTTTTGTGCGGAATATAAAGTTTCAATATCGGTAAACTTACCAGATAGGAATACAGTATTTTCTTTACCTCTTTTTGTAATTTCTTTTTTTACTAATTCAAATGCATTATCCCATGAAGATTTTTGGAGTTTTTTATTTGATTTAGAATATACATTATCCAATCTTTGACTTGAGAGTCCATCAACTGCAAATCTAGATTTATCACTTATCCATTCTTCATTGGTTTCTTCATTTATTCTAGGAAGAGCTCTTAAAACTTTTTTTCCTCTTGTATCAATCCTTATACTTGAACCTATACCATCAAACACATCAAATGTTTCTGTCTTAGTTAACTCCCATGGTCTAGATTTAAATGCATATGGTTTACTTGTTAAAGCACCTACGGGGCATAAATCAATTACATTTCCAGATAATTCTGACTCAATAGTTTTTTCTAAGTACGTCGTGATCTCAGCATTTTCACCTCTGCCAAGTAATCCTATATCATCAACACCAGCAACTTCTGTAGAAAACCTTACGCATCTTGTACAATGTATACATCTTGTCATAATTGTTTTGACAAGTGGTCCCATATTTTTATTTTGAACTGCTCTTTTGTTTTCTTCATATCTAGTTTTATCAAAACCATAATACATCGCTTGATCTTGAAGATCACATTCTCCTCCTTGATCACAAATAGGGCAATCCAATGGATGATTAATGAGAAGAAACTCCATTACACCTTTTCGAGCTTTTTTAACTGTTTCTGTTTTTGTTTTTATAACCATTCCATCTGCAGCTGGCATGGCACATGATGCAATAGGTTTTGGAGCTTTTTCCATTTCTACTAAACACATTCTACAGTTTCCTGCTATTGAGAGTTTTTCATGATAACAAAATCTTGGAATTTCAGTTCCTGCTTGTTCACAAGCTTGCATTACGGTCATGCCGTTTTCAAATTCGTATTCTTTATTATCAATTGTTATCTTTGGCACTAGGCTACTCTTTTATTTCTTTCTTGAATTCTTTTTTCAATTTCAGGTCTAAAATGTCTAAACAAACCTTGAATAGGCCAAGCAGCAGCATCACCTAAGGCACATATAGTATGACCTTCAATTTGCTTAGTCACATCTAAAATTTTATCAATATCTTGATGTTCAACATTTCCATGAACCATTTTTTCCATCATTCTGTACATCCATCCAGTACCTTCTCTGCAAGGTGTACATTGACCGCAGCTTTCATGTTTATAAAAATGTGATAATCTAGCTATTGCTTCAACAATATCTGTTGATTTATTCATTACAATAACAGCAGCAGTTCCTAATCCACTTTGAACTTCTTTTAGGCTATCAAAATCCATTTTAACTGTATCGCAAATAGACTTAGGTAATAAAGGCACACTTGCACCTCCAGGAATTACAGCTAATAAATTTTCCCAACCACCAATTACACCACCTGCATGTTTTTCAATCAGTACCTTTAATGGTATCCCCATTTCCTCTTCTACATTGCATGGATTATTAACGTGTCCTGAAATACTAAAAATTTTTGTACCTGTATTGTTGGCACTTCCTAAATCAGCGAACCATTTTGAACCACGTCTTAAA
>CABYKC010000059.1 GCA_902519435.1 uncultured Alphaproteobacteria bacterium | reverse complement strand
TTTTTTCTAATAAGACTGTCGTTACACAAATTGCATTTGATCCGCTCATTGGAGGATTATCTTCTGGTTCCATGATTACAAATCCAGCATCTGCATTTTTATTTGAAGGTTCTAAAATAATATTACAATGTTTAAAAACCCCTCCCCGAGGTTCATTTAAAAAAAAATTTCTCCATTTTTTATCTAAAAAAAGTTTTTTAGAAGCTTCCTCAGGTGAATTAAACTTCAAGCCTTTAATTCCAGTTACGACATCCCCAATTTCACCACAGCAATGTGTGTTAAATACTGTGATTTCATCCATGTGGAATTATTAGGTCATCAATATTTTTAGAATGATGTGTAATTTGTTCGTATCCATCTTTTGTTATAATAAAACTATCACCAACTTGTGATCTAAAATTATTTGCACTTGCCCCGCCATCAACGGCAAATACCATTCCAGGCTCAAGTACTGTTTTATTACCAACTACTAATTGTGGTTCCTCTAAAAAGCTAAAGCCTGTACCTCTTCCACATCGAAATGTAGGATAAGGGTATCCCTCAGACTGTATAGTATCTGCATAAGCAGCATGAACTTCTTCAGCTGTTACTCCAGGTCCAAGAATTTCAAGAGCAGCTTTTTGAGATTTAACTGCAGTCTCAAAAGCTTTTATTTGTTCATCGGATTGAATTTCTTCTACCCAAAATATTCTGTCAAAACCTAATTTAAACCTATGGAAATTTGTAGAACCACAATAACATACGAATACGGGATCACCTTTTTTTATAATTTTGGTTGAAGCACGATGGTGAGTTTTAGGTAAATCATGACCCGATGTCATAACAGGTAAAAAGTGAATATTTGGAGACATATTAATATTATCAGGATAAAATTCTTTTAAAAGATCTGCAGCTTTTCTTGTTCCAGCTTGTGATTGTGCAAGTGCTACCTCATACTCAGGAACATTATGGCCAATTGTTTTTTTTGCTGCCTTCATCATAGCCATACCAACTTCGCCGGCATGACGAGCTATATTCAATTCATGATTAGATTTAATCATTCTTATATTATCTATTAATTTGGTTAAATCCCCAGGATGGTCTTTAAGTAATTCGTCTAAATAACTCTTAACCATTGGGTTAATTTTAAATTTTTCAATAAAAATATTTTTATGCTGATTGATGATTTGAGGTAATAATTCTCTCCATTCATTTCCAATACCATCATTCCATGTTTCAACCATATCTACAGGACAAGATTCTGGTACTAATAAAACATCAAGAAGAGGTGTAATTAAATAAGTTTTATGATCATTTGAAACAACTAATAATGTTGGTCGATAAAAATCCATATGAAGGAAGTCATGGTATCCTGTGAAATAATATATCGAGTCATCATCAGTTATAATTGAGAGATCAATATTGTTCTCAGACATTTTTTTCTTTAGTTTATTTAAGTTTTCAGAAAACATTTATTTTAATTGTTGTTCTACCAATTCAGTCCAATATGAAGAACCTATGACTAATAATTCGTCATTAAAATCATAATTATCGGCATGTAAAGGTCTGGAATGCTGCTCTGATGTTCCGTTACCCATTAAAACAAAGCACCCAGGTTTTTCATTTGCCATAACAGAAAAATCTTCTGAGAATAAACGTGGTTCTATATTACCATTACATTTATCACTACCAAGTAAAGAAACTGCAGCTTTTATTGCAGACTCAGTTTGATTTTTTGAATTAAAAGTCACAGGACAGGCTGTTTCATATTTAACGCTACCATTAACACCATGTGCATTGCAAATCCCTTCGACAATTTGTAACATTTTTGAAGCAATTTTTTCATTTGTTTCTTTTGATAAAGCTCTTGCATCACCAGTCATTTTTACCCTACCTGGCAGAACATTTTTTTTACCATCGGTTATAAATTCGGTAATAGACACTATACCATTGTCTGCTGGATTTAATTTCCTAGACACTATCGATTGAAGTGCTACAGCTATTTGAGAACCAACAGTTATTGCATCTACCCCCATATGAGGTAATGCAGCGTGCCCACCTTTAGTTTTTATTTCAATTTCAAATAAATTTTCGCTGGCTGTAATAGCTCCATTTCTTGTACCAAATGTTCCAATTTCCATGTTAGGAATATTGTGCATAGCGTAAACTTCATCAATGTTAAATTTATCAAACAATCCTTCATCAATCATTGTTCTTGCACCGAATGTATTCTCTTCATCAGGTTGAAAAATAAAATATACCGTACCGTTAAAGTTACCTTTTTCTGATAAATATTTTGCTGCACCTAATAACATTGTTGTGTGACCGTCATGTCCACATGCATGCATTCTGTTATCAAACTTGGACTTATAACTAAACTTATTAGTTTCATGTATAGGAAGAGCATCCATGTCAGCTCTTATACCTATTGATTTTGAACTATTTCCTTTATTTAAAATTCCAACTACTCCAGTTCTGGCAATACCAGAATGAACTTCTATTCCAAACTCTTTTAGAAGTGTTGACACTTTTGCTGCAGCATACTCTTCTTCAAAACTTAATTGTGGGTGCATATGAAGATCATGACGCCATTCTACTAATTGATTATGTAATGACTGAGTTTTCATAACCTACATATTATTAAATTCTTTAATCTTATTGTCTAGAGAAAGCA
>CABYKC010000058.1 GCA_902519435.1 uncultured Alphaproteobacteria bacterium | reverse complement strand
ATCTTTTTGTTTGTAAAAAGCTTCTTTACCAATTTTAATAGTATTAGAAGATTTAGACGATATTTTTTTAGCAATTTTAAATACATTTTCTTTTAAACTATCTTCTTCAAAGACATCATTTATTAAACCAATCCTTAATGCTTTATTTGCATCTATAAGATCTCCAGTGAGAAGCATTTCCATTGCTTGCTTTTTCCCTACAGTTCTTGATAATGGAACCATTGGTGTAGAACAAAATAATCCAATATTAACACCAGGGGTTGCGTATTTTGCTCTGCTACTTGAGTAAGCTAAATCACAGCTAGAAATTAACTGACAGCCTGCTGCAGTAGCAATACCATCAACCATAGCTATAACTGGTTTATTATTTTTATTAATTTTCAGCATAAGTTGAGAGCACATTTGAAATATTTTTTTAAAATAGCTTTCACCTTTGTCATTTTGCAATCTTTGTGAATTTAAATCTTTTAAATTATGTCCTGCACAAAAAATATTACCGTTTGATGATAAAATAATTACTTTTACATCATTATCTTTATCAGCGATGTCTAGTGCTGATGTTAATTCATTGATCATGTTTTCGCTTAAAGTATTTTGGTTTCTCTGGTCATTAAGAATAATATTAAAAATATTATTATTTTTTTCGTTTAATATTAGATTAAAATTCATTTAATTGATTTGAATTTCAACATCTTTGGATAGTGAATTAGCTATAAAACAATACTTATGTGATCTCTCTTTCATCTTTTTCATTTCTTCATCAGAAATATTAAAATTATCTTCAAATACTATAGCTGGATTTAGCTCTATTTTGTTAACGTACATTCTCCCCTCTGCATTTTTTCCTAAATACGAAATTGCTTTATCTTTGTAATTAATAACTGGCCATTTCATTTTTGCAGCTAAAGCTAAAAACGTCATCATAAAACAACTACTTACAGCTGCAGCTAGTTTTTGCTCTGGATTAATATTAGTTTCGCTTCCTCCATAATCTGGAGATGATCCTGCATCAATAGATACATTTTCATTAAGCATTACTGTGTGATCAGTTAAGTATTTTCCAAATTCGAGTTTTTGATCTCCTAATTCCCACTTTAATTCGATTGAATGACTCATTTTAAGAATAATTAAAAGGTAGTGAGCACACTTTACCTTTTCTCTCAATGTTGTCTGGTGTTAATACGATAACATCCTGCCCATCATTCCAATAGTCTCTATCAACCATTGATAGCCCAATATTGGTTTTTAAAAATGGTGAATAAATACCAGAGGTGATATTACCAATTTGAAATCTATTTTTTGAGTATACAGGAAAAGGTATTGTACACGAAGGAGTCGGGGACCCATCAAAAGTAATTCCTTTTATTTTTTTTTCTATTCCATTTTTTAATATTTTTTTTAATGCATTTTTTCCAATGAAATCATGAGATAAATTGTTACAATAATTATCAAATCCACATTCAATTGGATTATTTTCTAAAGTAAATTCATTACCATAGGATAATAAACCACCTTCTATTCTATCAATTAAATTTGGACATCCAGGTGAAATATTAAAATCTTTTCCTGCTTCCCAAATAGTTTCCCAAAGTTTTTTTCCTAAACTAAAACCTTTAAGGTAAATCTCAAAACCATCTTGTTTGCTATATCCTGATCTTGCAATTATCTGTTTTGTTCCTTCAAATTCAAAAAAAGAAAAATGAAAGAATTTTAATTTTTTAATTTTTTCTCCAAATATTGATGACATTAATTTTTCAGATTTTGGACCTTGAATTGCTAAGGGATAAATATCTGGCTCTATAATATCAACTTTAAAATTTCTTCCTACAGCCAATCCTTTTGCCCAAAGAAGGACATCTGAATCTGCAACTGATAGCCAATATTTATTTTCACTTAATTTTAAAAGTACAGGATCATTTATCATCCCTGCATTTTCATCTATCATTGGATAATAGTAACATTTACCAATAGGCATATCTTTTATTGACCTTGGAGACATGAGTTGTATTAATTTTGTAGCATCTTCTCCTATTATTTGAACCTGTCGTTGACATGAAACATCCCAAATTTGAGTATTTTTAGATAAGTGCCAATAATCTTCTTCAACTGTTGCTTTATATGATTTTGGAAGAAGCATATGATTAACTACAGTAAAACCACTTACACCAGCCTCAATTACTTTCTCGGTATAGGGAGTCCTCCTAATGCGTCTAGACATGTTCAATCCTGAATTACTCATTTTATTTAGACCACCATATTGAGTATCCATTTGGAGAAACAATTAAAGGTATGTGATATTTTTTAAGAGGATCTTTCATTTTAAATTTAACACTGATTGAATTAATTATTTCACTAGTATTTCTAAAATATTTACCAGAATTAATTATCATTTCATAATCACTTTCACAATCTTCTTTTGTTAATTCAAATTCTTTAAGCATTCTTCCAGAACTATCTGTTTTATCTTCTAGAAATACAACTTTGTTATTATTATTTACTTTATAAATAACAATTTCTACATCACTCGCATGCGTACCATCTATTGAGTTTAGTAAATGTGTAGAAAAAATTGCCATAACCTACTCTATAGACGCTTTATCTCTTTTATCACTAACTGCAGCAACTATTGGACTAATAACACCTTTAGCCTTAACATTTACACATGCAGTTTTACCACTTTCTAACGCTCTTTTTAAAGCGGGGCCTAAATCTTCTCTTTTAGTAACTAAT
>CABYKC010000057.1 GCA_902519435.1 uncultured Alphaproteobacteria bacterium | reverse complement strand
TTCGAAACATTTTGGTGACAACAAAGCGGTAAATAACATTTCCTTAAATATCAATAAACCTCAAATGATAGGTATTATTGGAAGATCAGGGGCTGGTAAATCTACAATGTTAAGAATCATTAATAGATTAACGGATGCAACTAGTGGAAAAATTATAGTTAAAGATGAAAATATTTTAGATTTTAAAAAAAATAAAAAAAGAGCATGGCAAAAAAATTGTGCAATGATTTTTCAGCAATTTAATCTTATTCCAAGACTTGATGTTTTGACAAATGTAATTCTAGGCACGTTAAATGAACAAAGTTTTTTTAAAAGTTCTTTAAAACTTTTTACTAAAGAAGAGAGAACAGAGGCTCTTATTAATCTTGATAAATTAGGAATGGCAGAAACTGCTTTACAAAGAGCGGAAACTCTTTCAGGCGGTCAACAACAAAGAGTAGCTATTTGCAGAGCCTTAATGCAAAAACCTTCCATGATTCTGGCTGATGAGCCCATAGCATCATTAGATCCCTATAATGCAAGATTAGTAATGGAGTCATTGCAAAAAATACATAAAGAAAAGAATATTACGGTTATATGTAATTTACATACATTGGATACAGCAAAAAAATATTGCGACAGAATAATTGGTATGAAAACAGGAAACATAGTTTTCGATGACCAACCTGAATTACTTAAAGATGAAACTGCAAGAGATATTTACGGCGCCGAAGCTGAAGAAGCTTTTGAAGCCGCTATTACCTCTACGTCTTTGGGTGATAATCAAGAAAGGCTAATTGGTAACAAAAAGGGGGAAGGTCTTGATTGATAAATTAAACTTAAATTTTACTAATATTTAAAGGAGAACGTATGATTAGAAAATTTATATTTACAGTCTTGCTTGGCTTATTTATCTCTTCAAATTCTTTTGCCGGAGGTCATGAAATGCCGAAGTTTGACCTAAGTAAATTTAGACCAGACTTTAGAATTGGAATACTTGGAGGTGAAAATGCCTCTGATCAAATTAGATTACAACAATGCTTTGCAGATTATGCAACCGAATCTTTAAATGTACCTGCAAAAATTTTTACATTCAAAGATTACGCTGGTACCATGCAATCAATAATTGGTAGAAACTTAGATATGGCAGGATTTGGAGCTTCTTCTTACGCTGGTGTATATATTGAAGATCCTACTGCAATCGTACCAATATCAACTTGGATGAATCCCGCCGGAGCTACTGGTTATTATTCTGTCTTAGTAGCTAGAAAAGATTCTGGATTAAAATCCCTAGAAGATATGGCTGGAAAGAAATTAGGTTATGCGGATCCGAATTCAACATCTGGCTTTCTAATACCATCTACTGAACTTGCAAGTATGGGTATTAATGAAGATTTCTTTGAATCAGTTAACTTTATGGGTGGACATGAGCCAGGAGTCTTAGGCGTTTTAAATGGCGATGTTGATGCATCTTTTACTTGGGTATCTGGTGTAGGTAAATGGGAAGAAGGTTACTCAAATGGAAATTTAAGAAGAATGGTTGATAAAGGTATTCTTAATATGGATGATCTAGTTCAATTATGGTCTTCTTCACTTATTCCTGAGGGCCCTCAATCATTAAGCACTGATTTGCCAATCGCTATGATTGAGCATATGAGAAATTTATTAGAATGGATTCATGCAAATGATAAAGAATGTTCTAAAAATATAGCTTATGGTGAAATTAAGCAATATGTTGACGTTGATCATTCATTCTACGAAGGTATCGTTGCTGCAAGATTAGCTAAAATTGGAGGTTAATCTTCTAAAGTGTCAAAGCGAGTATAAGCTCGCTTTGATTTCCTTTTATTTTATATTATGAATAATAAAGAGCTACCTAATCACTTAAAATATCTTGAAGATAATCTTAACAAGATGGCTAGAACGAGAATGCTTTATTCTGTAATCTCTATAGCAGCTATTATTTTAATTTTAGCAACGGGAACATATGTTGCAGAAGAATCTAATGCTGGAAGTTTTGTAAGAGGAATAGATAATTTTTTTGATTATCCCATTGCTTTATTTGCTAAAACTTTTGATGCTGGTTTTAGTTGGTTTGGATACGTCTTAGATTACGTTCCTGATCTTCTTTATACTTTTAATATGGCTTTATTTTCTACAATTGTTGGTGCAATATTAGCCTTAATTCTTAGTGTATTTGCAAGTGGAAATTTAATTAAAAATAAAACTATTGTTTGGACTGCAAGAAGGATTATGGATATTTGTCGTGCTTTTCCTGAATTGGTTCTTGCTATAACCTTACTTTATTTACTAGGTCGATCTCCGATACCAGCCGTTATAGCAATAATTATTCATACAGCGGGTGCTTTGGGAAAGTTATTTTCTGAAGCTATTGAAAATGCAGATAATAAACAGATTGAAGGATTAGAGTCTGTTGGGTCATCCTGGTTGTCTAGAATAAGATTTGGTGTTTTGCCACAAGTAATGCCTATTTTACTAAGTTATGGTTTATTAAGAGCAGAAATAAATGTTCGAGCATCAACAATACTCGGGTTTGTTGGAGCCGGAGGAATTGGTGAACAGCTTAACACTTTAATTCAATGGAATTTTGGAGCCAAAATCACTGCTGTAATGTTTTTACTAATTTTGACTATTACGTTACTTGATTATTTTTCAACTTTTACCCGGCAGAAATTAATTGGTGGAAGCTTTATTATTCCGAAAGATAAATAATGGATAAGGTTAGTAAAGAATTTTTAGAAAAACACAGTGATGTCATAAATATTAAATTTTCTAAATACTTAAGAAGCTTTTTTTATTTATTCTTAATTATTTCATACTCTATTTTTGCATTTTAC
>CABYKC010000056.1 GCA_902519435.1 uncultured Alphaproteobacteria bacterium | reverse complement strand
CTAATTTAGTAGATTCACTTAAATTCACACCTTTATGTAATAATTTAAATACAGATTGTATTAGACTCAAAGGAACATAATCAGATGAAAATATATCAACTAAATCAAAGTTGTTATCTACTAAATCATTTACCGAAACATTATCCGAGTGTGATTTATTTCTTATAAAATTTGGAGCACCTAAAACTGTTTTCATTTTGAGTTTTTTTGCTTGTTTAACAGCTTCTAAGGTAGTTGGAAATTCACTAATATAAATTCCATTTTTGCTTGCTTCATTTACATGTTCTTCTGTCGTATCATCGTGAGAGGCCATAATAATTTTTTTCTCTCTCCATATTGTCGATACTTTTGGTCTATTCTTTTTTTCTGCTTCTTTTGCCGTTTCCTCTAGTCTTAACATTTTTTCATCAAAATCATATGCACCATGGGATGTAAAATTACTTCCTTTACCGTAAAATTCTAGCATTTTTTCTTTATTTCTCCATTGTCTCTGTCCAGGAGTATGATCCATTAAAGAAGCTAATGCTATATATTTGTTATCATAGTATTTTTCTAATGTTTCTAAGAGCTCAGGATCAGATAATTCACATCTATAGTGAAGATGGTGATCAGCTTTGAATAAACCTAAATCCTTACCTCTGGTAATCGAAGTTATTATATCATCCAAAATACTTGTTCTAATTTTTGTATAGTTTCCAACTAATATTGCATCAAAAACCGTTGTTATACCAGAAGAAATAATTTCATTATCATTAGCTATTGCAGCTGCAATTTTATTAGGCCAAATTGCATTTGGTCTAGGAATAAAATGTTTTTCTAAGTTATCTGTATGAAGCTCTATAAATCCTGGTAATAAATAATCACCTTCAAAATCAATTGCATTAGAGTTATTTAAATTACCTTTATCAATGTTTAAAATTGTTTCATTAAAATTTATTGAGCCAATAAAAGTATCATTTAAAGTAACTATATTTGCATTTTTAATTATCATTTGGAATGTATTTTTCTAAATTAATTTCTCTTGTACATATTTCATTTCTAATTTTTTTATCATGAACTATAACTATTATTGTTACATCTTTTTTAAGTTTTGATTTAATCATATCAATGACGATGGATTTATTAATATCATCGAGAGATGCTGTTGGCTCATCTAATAAAAGAATAGAATAATTACCAATTAATGTTTTAGCTAAATTTACTCGTTGTTGTTCACCTCCAGAAAAAGTTAATGGTGATAAATTCCACATAGATTCTTGTATATTTAATTCAGATAAAAGTTTTTTTATTTTTATTAATGAGTGTTCATCAAATAAAGACTGTTGTTTTAGAGTATCAGATACTATTTCAATTGTTGGAACCCTAGGCAAAACTCTTAAAAACTGACTTACATATCCAATAAAATATTTTCGAAGATTTATTATTTGATGTTCTAATGAATTAGCAATATTGATTTTATTATTATTATAAATATTAATTTCACCTGAAGATGGTAAATAATTTCCATATAACATTTTTAAAAATGTAGATTTACCAATTCCAGATTTTCCAACTAGCGCAATACATTCTCCTGTCTTTATTTCTAAATTAATATTTTTTAAAACATTTAATACGGTGCCCTTCTGGTTATGCAGAATAAATTTTTTATTAACATTTTTTAATTCGATAATTTTCATTATTAAACTTGTAAAATAGATGAAGTTAAAAGCTGTGTGTAGGAATGTTGAGGATCATCCAAAACTCTATCCGTTAATCCTGTTTCTACAACTATGCCGTCTTTCATAACCAATAATTTATCAGTTAAAAATCGCACAACTGCTAAATCGTGTGTTACTATAATCATAGTAACATTAATATCTCTTACAATACTCTTAATAGTATCTAGTATTTTAGCTTGTACAGACACATCCAACCCCCCTGTTGGCTCATCCATAAACACTATCTGCGGGTTTGATGATAATATTTTTGATATTTGAAGTCTTTGCTGCATTCCGCCTGAAAAACTTAAAGGAAATTCATCAATTCTATCTGGGTCCATCTCAGTTTTTTCCATCCAATATTTTCCAGTATTTCTTAAAAATGAATAGTTTTTTTCAGATACATTGAGAAGTCTCTCTGCAATGTTACCTCCAGCACTAATTCTTAAATTTAAACCATCTCTTGGATTTTGATGAACTATTCCCCACATGGATCTCATCAATTGTCTTTTTTCTTGTTCAGGTAGAGAAAGAAAGTCTTTTACACCCCCTTGATCTAGCGATATGTTAATTTTTCCTGCAGATGGAGAAATTTCTCCTGACAAGCACTTCAACAGTGTACTTTTACCTGAACCAGATTCACCAACAATGCCTAAAATTTCACCTTTATACAAATCAAAATTTATACCTTTGCAACCAATTTGGTTTCCATAAAAATGTGTAAGGTTTTCCACATGCATTATTTTTTTAATATTCATTTATTTTTCTCAAGATTGCTTTTACAAAAATCTGTATCTGAACATATAAAATTTTTCTTTCCCTCATTATTGATAATTATTTCATCTAAGTAACTCTTCGTTGAACCACATATTGAACAACATTCATCCCATGTTTGTATTTCAAAGGGATGATCATCAAAATCAAGACTTTTAACTTTAGTGTAAGGTGGAATTGCGTAAATTCTTTTTTCTCTTCCTGCGCCAAATAATTGCAACGCTTCCATATTATTCATTTTGGGATTATCAAATTTAGGTATTGGTGTTGGATCAGTAATATATCTGTTATTTGTTTCTACTGGATAAGCCCAAGTTTTTATTACTGAGCCAAATTTAGAAATTTCTTCGTATAATTTTACATGCATTAATGCATATTCTTTATACGCATGGAGTTTTCTAGTTTCTTTTTCTTTAGGCTC
>CABYKC010000055.1 GCA_902519435.1 uncultured Alphaproteobacteria bacterium | reverse complement strand
TAATCTTTTATGGGAATTCCTTTATAATATTAAAATGAAATTTATTCTAACATTAATATCAATTGTTGCATTTTCTACTAATGCCTTCACTATAGAAAAGGGAAAGACTGAGATTACAACTGAAGATGGAGTAGAAGTTTTTCAAAACGAAAAGTATTATCTATTAAAAAAAAATGTAGAAATTGTTTCAGAAGCATTCAAATTAAATGCTGATGAAGTTAAAATTAATTTTGATCAAAGTTTATACGACATTGTTGAGTTAAATGCAGAAGGTAAAGTAAAATTTGATTCTCCAAATTTTAAACTTGTGGGAAGTGGAGAAAATCTTAATCTTCTAGTTAAGATTGAAAAATTGAAAGTTTATGGTTTTGATTCAAAATTAAAATCAGATGAAATCAAAATGTTTTCAGATGGATTTATAGAGATTAATAACTTAAGTGGTGAATTTTCTCTAAAAGGAGAAAATTCAAAACTTATTAACGAAAATATTATAATTAAAGCTGAATCTATAGATGGAATTTTTTCAAATAACTCTGGAAAAAAACAGGTTACTCTTTTGAAGGTTATTGATAAAACAATGTCTTATGCAAAAAATAATGACACAGAAATGTATGCTAAAAAAATAAATTATGATGAAGAAACAGCTATTATTGAATTAATTGATAGTGTTACAATTATACGTAACGAAGAAAAAATAACTGGTGACTATGGAACTCTTGATACTAAAAATAATTCATATAAAATTAAATCTAAAAATGAAACTAAAGTAAAAGTAATAATTGAAAGTGATGAATAGTAAATTTCAGGTTTTAGACAACGGACTTTATATTAATAAAATTTCAAAAACTTATGGAAATAAACAAGTGGTTAGAGATATTAGTATCTCTATTAATAGAAGAGAGATTGTTGGGTTACTAGGACCAAATGGGGCAGGGAAAACAACGACTTTTTACATTATTGTTGGATTAGTAAAACCAGATAGGGGTAATATAACATTAGACAAAATAGATGTATCAAAATTACCAATCTATCTGAGGGGAAAATTAGGAATAAGTTATCTTCCGCAAGAAGCTTCGATATTTAGAGGTATGAGTGTAGAAGATAATCTTTTATCAATAATTGAAATTAAAGAAAAAGATAAAAATAAACAAAACATTATTTTACAAAACCTTTTAAATGAGTTTGATATAAATCATGTAAGAAAATCAAAGTCTGTAGTTTTATCTGGTGGAGAAAGAAGAAGGTTAGAAATTGCCAGAACACTTGCAACAAATCCAAAGTACTTGTTGTTGGATGAGCCTTTAACGGGTATTGATCCTGTATCAATTGAAGAAATTAAATTAATTATTAAAAAATTAAAAAATAGAAATATTGGCATTTTAATTACTGACCATAATGTAAGGGAAACACTAAAGATAGTTGATAAAGTTTATATAGTAAATGAAGGTGCAATATTTTATGAAGGTGATCCTGTATCAGCTGTTAATGATGAAAAAATAAAGAAATTTTATTTAGGTTCAAATTTCAAACTTTAAGATGATTAGTAACAAAATAATGAATGGTATTAATGGCATACCAAGTATACCTGGTGATAAATCTATTTCTCACAGATCAATAATCATACCTTCAATTTCAAATGGTATCTGTGAAATCAATAATATTTTGAGATCAGATGATGTTTTGCATACACTTAAAGCTTTAAGATCTATGGGAGTCAGAATTGAAGAAAGTAAAAAAAAAATAATTATATATGGAAGTGGTCTAAATTCTTTAAAAAAACCGAAAGAAACAATTTATCTTGGTAATTCTGGGACGAGTGCTAGATTATTAGTTGGACTGTTATCATCTCAAAAATTTAAAACTGTTTTAACTGGAGATAACTCATTATCTAAAAGGCCTATGAAGAGAATTTCAGATCCATTAGGTAAGATGAAGGCAAAAATAATTACTACTAATGGATCTTTGCCAATTACTATAATAGGAAATAAATTGACTGCGAGTAATATTAATTTAGAGATTCCATCAGCACAAATTAAATCTGGCTTATTGCTTGCAAGTTTAAACACAAAAGGTCAAACAAACATCACAGAAAATAAGGTTACTAGAAATCATACCGAAATAATGCTGGAATCATTCGGAGCAAATATAGAAACAAAAAAAGAAGGTAGTAAAAAAACCATTAGGGTAATTGGTGGGAAAGAACTAATTTCACAAAATATTGATGTGCCTAATGATCTTTCAAGCAGTGCTTTCTTCATAGTTTCAGCATTAATTAATAGTAATTCAAAAATAATACTCAAGAATATAAATAATAATCCAACAAGAAATGGACTAATTTTAGCATTAGAAAAAATGGGTGCTAAACTTTATTTGTTTAATCAAAGATTAAATAATAATGAAATTATATGTGATATTGAGGTAGAGAGTTCAGAACTAAATGGTTGCGAGCTAGGACCAGAGTTTGCAGATTTAATGATTGATGAATTTCCTATTCTAGCTGTAGCTGCAGCTTTTGCTAAATCTCCTAGTGTATTTCGCGGATTAAAAGAATTAAGAGTAAAAGAAAGTGATAGATTAAAATTAATTTTATTAAACTTACAAAAATGTGGTGTTGAATGTAAATCTGAAGAAGATGATCTTTATATTAATCCATCTAATAATTATAATATTAAAAATAACATAATTAAAACAGATTATGACCATCGAATTGCAATGGCCTTTGGGGTTATGGGTACAAAACTAGGTCCATTAGAAATTGAAGACTCCAAATCTATAAATACTAGCTTTCCAAACTTCAAAGATGAATTTAATAATTTAGGTGGAAAAATTTTTTGAAAAAATTAATTGTTACTATTGACGGTCCAGCTGCATCAGGAAAAGAAAAAATTTCAAAGTATTTAAGTAAGAAATATAAACTAAAACATTTAGACTCAGGAATACTAT
>CABYKC010000054.1 GCA_902519435.1 uncultured Alphaproteobacteria bacterium | reverse complement strand
GAGGACATATGAAAAAAAACTTTAAAAGACGTGACTTCCTTAAAAAGGCAGGAATTGGTGCAGCAGCTGCAACAGCCGTTTCATCTTTCCCAGCTCCAGCTATTGCAGCTGATAGAATAGAAGTCAACTGCGTTGCTACTTGGGGTAGAGGCTATCCTGGACTAGGTACAGGAGCTGAAGCTGTTTCTCAAAGAATATCAGACTTAAGTGATGGTCGTATTGTTGTAAATCACTTTGCTGGTGGAGAAAGAGTAGGACCATTAGATGTATTCACAGAAGTTACATCTGGAAATGCCCAAATGTATAATAGTGCTGACTACTATTGGATTGGACAACATCCAGGTTGGGGTTTCTTTGCAGCAGTTCCTTTTGGAATGATAGCAACTGAAATCAACGGATGGATACGACATGGTGGCGGACAAGAACTTTGGGATGAACTTGGTGATGAATTTGGTTTGAAAAACTTTATGGCTGGAAACTCTGGTGTTCAAATGGGTGGATGGTTTAATAAAGAAATTAATTCTCCAGATGATTTCAAAGGTCTTAAAATGAGAATTCCTGGATTAGGTGGAATGATGATGTCTAAACTTGGTTTATCTGTTGTAGGTGTGCCAGGCGGACAAATATATGAAAACTTAATCAATGGAACCATCGATGCAACAGAATGGGTAGGGCCATGGAATGATGAAAGATCAAGATTCTATGAAGCCGCAAAGTATTATTACTGGCCTGGATGTCATGAACCAGGAACATTAATAACACTAGGTTGTAATAAATCTTGGTTAACAAGTTTAAGCAAAACAGATCAAATGATTATTGAGCATGCTTCAACAGTTCAAAACGAAAGAATGTTAACTGAATATAATGCAAATAATGGAGCTGCATTGCAGAGACTTGTTAATGATCATGGTGTAGAGCTAAGAGAATTCAACGAAGATGTTATCGACGCAATGGGTGAAGCAGCAGAACAACTGTATGAAGAACTTGCTGAAGGTAATGAACTAACTGGAAGAATTCTTGCAAGCTTTAGAAAATCAAGAAGTGAAATAAGTGGTTGGCTAGAAAAAGCTGACTCAGCTTTCTTTACTCAAAGAAATAGAGTACTTGAAGGTTAAATTTTAATTCATGTGGGGAGTTTACTCCCCACTTTTTTTTATGAATATTTCAAATATTTCTAAATTTTTTTCAATTTGTTTAATCTTAATAGTATTTGCATTTATAGTTAATAATTATTTAACTTTCGCAGGTGATTGGCCTGGAGCGTTTACAATATATAACTCAGCAAATATATATTCATCGTTTCAATTTTTTCTTTATGTATTAGCAATTATTTTTCCACTAATATTTATTTATTATAACAAAAAACTGGATAATTTGACTCTTGCCAATAACCTTGAAAGAGTTAATGATTTTATAATTAGATTTGGTTTTTGGTCAGTATTAATAATAGGAATAATTGACGCCATAATTTCTTTTCTAATAATTGAAGGTTTCCTTGAACAAATGATTGGAAAAAGTTGGAACATAAAATTTTCAAATAATTCTTTTCGAGCACCATATGTTCATTTTCCTCTATTATTTGTATCATTAATTTTTGCATATTACTTCAGAGCTCTCAATTTCTACTGGTTAGCATTTCTTGTTGTAATTGCAGAATTTCAAATTGTTATTTTAAGATTTGTTTTTTCATATGAGCAAACTTTAATGAGCGATCTTGTGAGATTTTGGTATGGAAGCTTATTTTTATTTGGAAGTTATTATACTTTAATTAAAGATGGCCACGTTAGAGTTGATGTTTTGTATACTAATTTTAGTGAAAAAAATAAAGCAAGAGTAAATCTTTTTGGAAGTTTATTACTGGGTATTCCACTTTGCTTAACTGTATTCTTTCTTGGGATGTATTGTAAACAATGTGTTTTAAATCAACCAATAATGAATTTTGAAACATCCCAAAGTACCCAAGGAATGAATATCAAATATTTAATGGCTGGTTTTTTAATAATATTTGCTCTTACAATGCTGATACAATTTATAATTTATTCATTAAGAAGTTTAGAAGTAATTAGAAAGAATTAATAATGGAATTATTTTTTCTTTTTTTATTAATATTTTTAATGGCATTTGCACTTGCTTCTGGATATCCATTAGCTTTTGCTCTTCCTGGTTCAGCTATTATATCAATATTTTTAGCTGGTTTAGCAGGATATTTAATTGAAGGTAATCCAAACGAATATTTTATATCTGATGGTCCTTTTCAATGGCTTAATGCAGGAATAACAAATTTCCGAGGAGTATATTGGGAGGTAGAAAGAGATACATTGATAGCAATACCTCTTTTTATTTTTATGGGAATAATGCTTGAAAAATCAAAAATTGCAGAAGATCTATTGATAAGTATGGGGCAATTGTTTGGACCTATTCCAGGAGGATTAGGTATTTCTGTAATATTTGTTGGTGCATTATTAGCTGCTACGACAGGCATTGTAGGGGCTACGGTAGTTGCGATGGGTTTAATTTCTTTACCAGCAATGATGAAAAATAATTATAATAAATCACTTGCGTCTGGAATTGTTTGTTCTTCTGGTACACTTGGTCAAATAATTCCACCTTCAATTGTCCTTATTATTTTGTCAGATCAATTAGCATCTGCTTCAGATGCGGCAGATAATATGAGAATAGAAAATTATAAAAACGTAACTGGTTCTACAAATATACCAAGTCAATTTAGTGTAGATTCAGTCAGTGCTGG
This sequence comes from uncultured Alphaproteobacteria bacterium, assembly GCA_902519435.1. The sequence goes on along the minus strand of CABYKC010000054.1, from coordinate 201 downwards.
GAATATGTTTTTAGGAGCTTTCTTACCTGGTTTAGTTCTTGTTGGTCTATACATGTTATATGTTTTACTGATTGGAATATTTAAAAAAGAAGCAGTACCTCCAGTAGAATATGAAGGAAATTATGACAGAGATTTCTTTAGGAGAGTTTTTCTATCGCTTGTCCCACCATTAGCATTAATTTTTGTAGTATTAGGTTCAAT
>CABYKC010000053.1 GCA_902519435.1 uncultured Alphaproteobacteria bacterium | reverse complement strand
GCAATTTTAGAGTGGAAAAAAAGTAAATCTCAATATGAAAATGATAATTCAGATATAAACTCTTTAAAAGATAGAATGATGAGATCAATGACAGTTGTTTTTAATAAGGAAAGTGAAAATGTTGAAAGAAATTTAACTTTCCTCGCAACTGCTGGATCAACTGCACCGTTTATAGGATTATTTGGAACAGTTTGGGGTATAATGAATAGTTTTAAATCTATCGCAATTGCACAAAATACTAATTTAGCAGTAGTTGCACCAGGAATAGCAGAGGCGCTGTTTGCGACAGCATTAGGCCTTTTTGTAGCTATACCTGCAGTAGTTGCTTACAATAAAATTTCAAATGATTTATCAAAATACTTCATATCCTTGGAAACATTCATGGATGAATTCTCAACAATTTTTTTTAGACAACTAGAGAAAAAATAAATTGATTACCTCAAATAATTTAAACAAACGTAAGAAGCAAAGGTACACTCAAATGAGTGAAATTAATGTTACACCTTTTGTAGATGTTATGCTTGTTTTACTAATTGTTTTTATGGTTACCGCACCTCTTTTAACGGTTGGAATAAAAGTTGATTTACCAAAGGTTAAAGCTACTGCATTAACTGATATTAAAGATCCAATTGAGATAACTGTTAAATTAGACGGAGAAGTCTACATTGGAGAATCAAAGGTTGAAGTAGAAAATTTGATACCTCGACTAAACGCTATTACTGAACAAAACAAAGAAGCAAGAATTTATATACGTGGTGATAGAGTAGTAGCTTATGGAAGGATTATGGAAATTATGTCCATAATAAATTCAGCAGGATATATTAAAGTTGCATTAATTACTCAAAATCTTGAGCAATAGATGGATCGTATAAGCTATAATAGTTTAAAAATTATAAACTTTTTTGAAAATTTAAATCCTAAAACATCAGGAGTGATTTTTTCAACACTAATACATTTAATTATCCTTTTGTTTATGGTAGGCTTACCAAATTTTTTTTCTACAAAAGAAATCTTTGTTCCAAATGTAATACCTATTGAAATACTTAATGTTGATGAAAATACAAATTTAAAAAAATCTGATACTGAAAAACCAGAAGATAAAAATAAGGAAACAATTACTAAGCAAAAAAAATTTAATTCATCAGATCAATTAGAAGTAAAAAAAAATGTTGAAATAAATAATACTGAAATAGAAGAAAAAACTAATCCAAATCAACCAGTTTTGGAAATGAAACAAACTCCAAATTTAGAAGTTAAGGAAACAAAAAAAGTAGTTATTAAAGAAAAGGAAATTTTAGAGGTTAAGAAAAAAGTAGAAACAATTAAAACTGATATAATTAAACCAAAACTCAAGCCAAAGCCAAAAATTATAAATAATGAAAATGTTAAATCAGATTTAGATGTTGAAACAAACATAAAGGATAAACCAAAGTTGGAAAGTGATAAAACCATATCTAAACCAAAGCCGAAACCTGAAAAAGATTTTAGCATAGCATCAATGCTTAAAGATTTAAGAAATGAAAAAACAAATATGGTTCAGAATGAAGTTAAAGAAGATGTTGAAGAGGTTGATAATAAAAGTACAGATGATAGTGATGACAATATTATGCTATCAATATCTGAAATAGATATGTTGAGGCAGCAATTATCTTCTTGTTGGAATGCACCAGCAGGTGCAGTTATAGAAAGAGGAGACAAAGTAACAATTTCAGCCAAAGTATTACAAAATATGAAAGTTTCACCAAATAGTATCCGCATTGTTGACACAAATATAGCTAATACTAATCCTTTTTATGGACCGATTACTGATAGCGCAATGAGAACTCTCTTAAACCCAGAATGTACACCGTTGAAACTTCCAAAAGATAAATATAATCTATGGAAAAATCTTACAATTACTTTTGATTATAGTATTATGAAAGGTTATTGATGAAAAAAGTTTTTTTTATAACCTTTTTTATATTTTTTAGTTTTAAAGTATTTTCTTTAGAAGTGACTCTAACACAAGGTAGTGTAAAGCCAACTCCAATAGCTGTAACAGAGCTATACTCAAAAAATTCACAATTAACTAAAGTAGGTAAAAATATTTCAACTGTTATTTCAGATAATTTAGAAAGATCCGGACTTTTTTTACCAATAGATAGAAGATCTTTTATTCAAGATAATGAATCTCTATCAAATAAACCTAGATTTGAAGATTGGAAATTAATAAAGGCTCAACATTTAGTTTCTGGAAAAATTTCAACAAACAATGGAAAAATATCTGTTGAATTTAGATTGTTTGATGTCTTTCAACAAAAGCAAATTGTGGGAAAAAAATATGAGACTAATGAAAAAAATTGGAGAAGAGTCGCACATATTATTTCAGATTCAATTTTTAAAAATATAACTGGAGAAGGTGGTTACTTTGATACAAGAATAGTTTATGTAGCTGAGACAGGTCCAAAAGAAAATAAACAAAAAAGATTAGCTATTATGGATCAAGATCAGTCTAATCATCGTTTTTTAACAGATGGCTCATACTTAGTATTAACTCCAAGATTCTCTCCTAATTCACAAAAAATTACATTCATGTCTTATGTAAATAGAAACAATCCTAGAGTTTACATATTCGATATAGAAACTGGTAAGCAAGAAATAGTAGGTGAATTTCCTGGAATGACATTTGCCCCACGTTTTTCACCCGATGGTAATCAAATTGTCATGTCTTATACCGATCCAGAAATTGGTAATTCTGAAATTTATATTCTTGATTTAAAAACAAGAATATCAAAAAGAGTGACTAATAATTCTTCAATAGATGTTTCTGCAAGTTTTTCACCAGATGGAAAACAAATTGTTTTTAATTCAGATAGAAGTGGAAGAAGGCATTTGTACGTAAGTGATAATAATGGAAAAAATATTAAAAGAATTAGCAGGGAAGCAGGTAGTTACTACACACCAGTCTGGTCTCCAAGAGGTGATATGATTGCATTCACCAAACAAGAAGGAGGGCAATTTTATATAGGTG
>CABYKC010000052.1 GCA_902519435.1 uncultured Alphaproteobacteria bacterium | reverse complement strand
GATGATTCTGATTGGGAACCAAGAGAGCAATTATTATTTAGATCCTCTAAATTATTAGACAATCAAGATCGAGCATTAAAAAAATTAAATGGTGAATGGACATATTTTGCTAATGATGCAGCATATCATTTAGATAAATGTAAAAGAAATTTTGATAGATTAGTAAATATTTGGGGGTCTGATCACATTGGTTATATTCCAAGAATGTATTCGTTAATTAAAGCTATTAAAGATGATGAAACTTATTTAAATATTTTAACTTGTCAGATTGTCAGTTTAATTCAAAATAAACAAAAAATTAAAATGTCAAAAAGATCTGGAAATTTTGTGACATTAGCTAATGTTCATTCTAAGGTTGGAAAAGATCCAATAAGGTATTACATGATTTCTACTAAAAATGAGACAGCAATTGACTTTGATTTAGATGCTGTTGTTGAAAAAAATAAAGATAATAAAGTTTTTTATTGTCAATACGCACACGCTAGAGCTTCATCAGTAATTAATAAAGCAAACGAATTAGGTATAAAAATTAAAAATGATTATAATTTTTCTGCAATACAAAATCTATCTGATGAGGAGGTAAAATTAATCAAAAAGTTAATTTGTTATCCTTATTTGTTGTATCAATCATCATATTATAATGAACCACATAGACTAATCAATTACTTAGAAGAAATATCCTCTGATTTCCATTCAATTTGGAATAAAGGTAAAGATAATGAATCACTTCGTTTTATAGATGAAAAAAATACAGAAAAGACAATTTCAAAAATATTTTGGTTGGAATCATTTAGAGTTGTTTTAAAAGATATATTTTCAATTATTGATATAAGCGCACCTGAAACAATGTAATGATTAAAAGAATTATTTTTAAAAGAAAAAATAATTACATTTTAAAATATTCTTTATTATTATTGCTATTTATTATTATTCTTTATCTTATCTCATTTTATTATTTTAGTAACAGGGAGTATTTTGTCATTCCTAAATTTACTGATAAATATTTTGTTATTCCTACTAATAAAGAAGGTGAGGTTGTTGATTATTTAGACAAGAAAAGTTTAAATAATATAGATAATGAAATTCAAGATTTTGATTTTAAAAATATAGACGAACTTGATTTTACAATTCAATTATATAGTGATGATAATTTTGAAAATATTAATAAATACTTGAACAATTTATCAGAAAACAAAAAAGAAATTATAGATCATGAAGATATTTTTGTTTTTTATAAAAAAACTGAAATAGGTACTCAATATTTTATTACCTATAAAAATTATATCTCTAAGAATAATGCTTCTGAAGCTTGTGATTTATTAACTATTGTTAAGAGTTGCATAATACTTAATTTACAAAATTAATAATATTGAGAGAATCTCAATAATTTTATATAAAAAGTTGTGTTAAATGTTCCACATACAGAAATAAAAGAAGGTCAATTTAACCTATTATTAGACAATTTTGAGGGACCTATAGACCTTTTGTTGGTTTTGGCTAGATCACAGAAGGTTGATTTATCTGATATATCTATATCCGAGTTAGCTGATCAATATATTAATTTTATTAATCAATATAGAAATATTCATATTGAAATAGCTGCTGATTATTTAGTGATGGCAGCATGGCTAACGTATTTGAAATCAAGATTACTATTACCAAAAGAAGAAAAAACAGACGAATATACAGCCGATGAGTTAGAAGAGGCTTTAAAATATCAATTACTGAGACTAGAAGCTTTTCAAAATATTTCTAAAATCATATATTCAAGACCCCTTGTTAATAGAGATGTATTTTATGGGGGTTCATCTGAAGGTCTTAAAGTTAAATATAATATAAGTTATACATCAAATTTATATGACTTAATAAAATCATATAGTCAAATACTTAAATCGAATGAACAGGTAAAACAATTAACTATTCAGTATTCAGAACTTTATTCAGTTGATCAAGCAGTTAAAAGATTAAAAGGTATTTTTGGAAATATTACAGAATGGACTAATTTTTTAAATGTAATTCCAAATTTAATTAAAGCTAATAAAACAATTAATAAATCAATTATCTCATCGAACTTTGTTGCTTCTTTAGAATTATCAAAAAATGGATTTATTGATTTAAAACAAGATGAAAGTTTTGGCAATATTTATATTAAATTTAATCAAAATGGATAATAAAGATATTAAAATTTTAGAAGCAATATTATTTGCATCAGGAGAGCCAATTGATGAAAATGATTTAAAAGAAAAAATTAAAGAAAAAAATAATATAAAAAAGCTATTACTAGAAATTAAAGATTTTTATAAAAATAGAGGTATTAATTTAATCAAAACTGGTGATAAATGGTCTTTTAGAACTGCTGAAGATCTCAGTGATGAATTAACTATTTTTAAAACACAGAAAAGAAAATTATCAAGAGCAGCACTAGAAACATTATCTATAATTGCTTACCAACAACCAATAACAAGATCAGAAATTGAAAATATTAGAGGTGTTCAAATGGGTAGAGGCTCTCTAGATCATTTGATGGAAATAGGATGGATACGTCCCTCAGGTAGGAAAAGTATACCTGGTAAACCTACTTTATGGTCTACCACAGATTTGTTTGTTGAACATTTTGGATTGAATAGTTTATCCGATTTACCTAATAAAGAGGAGTTAAAAGCAAGTGGTTTTCTAGATAAACGTGCTGCGATTGCAACTATAAGTGATCTTGCTAAAAATGATGAAAATTTACAAAGTAATGAAAATTTAGAACAGGATGATGAAAATAATATTGATGATTTTATTCAAAATACTTAGCTAACTTATTACTTCTTGTTTTTTTCCTATAGTTTCCGTATAAGCGCCTTATGACACCTAGTATTTGGCAATTATTAATCGTACTCGTTATTGTTCTACTTCTCTTCGGTAGAGGTAAAATTCCTCAACTTATGGGTGATATGGCAAAAGGAATCAAATCATTCAAGAGAGGAATGTCTGACGAAGAAAAAAAAGAAGATAAAAATTTAGAGAATAAAAACGACGAAGAAAAGTAAATATAATGTTTACTTTTGGTTGGAGTGAAATTTTCTTAATTGGGATAATAGTTGTTGTTGTTATTGGCCCAAAAGATCTTCCGAAATTCATTAAACAAGTTGGATCTTTTACTAAATATATTA
>CABYKC010000051.1 GCA_902519435.1 uncultured Alphaproteobacteria bacterium | reverse complement strand
ATCCTTTTAATAAAATTACGAAAAAAATTTTTAATGAAATCAAACCATCGGCATTTATATTATCTGGAGGACCTAGATCAGTACTCGACAAAAATGCCCCAAAATTAAATCAAGAAATTTTAAAAATGAAAAAACCAGTTTTAGCAATTTGCTATGGCATGCAATTAGTAACAAAAAATTTGAAAGGTGTAGTAAAACGATCTACGCATAGAGAGTATGGTCACACTATTATAAACATTAAGAAAAAATCACTTTTATTTAAAGGAATAAACAAACGAAAAATCAAAGTATGGATGTCTCATGGAGATAATATAAATAAAATACCAAAACTTTTTTCAATAACATCTTTATCAAACAATAAAATTATTTCATCAATTGAAAATTATAAAAATAAAATTTATTGCCTTCAATTTCATCCTGAGGTCTATCATACAGATTTTGGTTCAAAAATAATTAATAATTTTGTTTACAATATTGTAAATATAAAAAATAAATTCAAAATTCAAAAATTTATTACAAATAAAGTATCAGAATTAAAAAATGAAATTAAGAATAAAAAAATAATCTGTGGTTTATCTGGAGGTGTAGATTCCACAGTTACTGCATATTTATTAAGCAAAGCCGTTAACAAAAATCTTTATTGTATTTTTGTTGATCATGGTCTTCTAAGAAAAAATGAAGCTAACGAAGTGTCAAAAATATTTTCCAAAAAATTTGGCAAAAACTTTACTAAAATAAATGCTTCTAATGTTTTTTTAAAAAATTTAAAAAATGTTTCTGATCCTGAGAAAAAAAGAAAAATTATTGGCAAAACATTTATAGAAGTTTTTGATAAAGCAGCAAAAAAAATATCAAATGTAGATTATTTAGGGCAGGGGACTCTTTACCCAGATATTATAGAAAGTATTCCATTTTTTGGTGGTCCAACAGCTAAAATCAAAAGTCACCATAATGTTGGGGGCTTACCAAAAAAAATGAAATTAAAAATTGTGGAGCCATTAAGAGAATTATTTAAAGATGAGGTAAGAAATGTTGGAAGACAATTAAAAATAGATAAACATTTACTTTTAAGACATCCTTTCCCAGGTCCAGGTTTAGCAATCCGAATGCCTGGGGTAATTGATAAAAAAAAGATCTTAATTCTTCAAGAGGCAGATCATATTTTTATTGAGTATTTAAAAGAGAAAAATCTTTATAATAAAATTTGGCAAGCTTTTGTTGTTCTTTTGCCAGTAAAATCAGTAGGTGTTATGGGAGATGAAAGAACATACAATTACTCTGTTTCACTTAGAGCTATCACTTCAGTAGATGGAATGACAGCGGATTTTTATATGTTTTCAAATAATCAACTTAAAGAAATATCTTCTCGAATAATTAATAATGTTAAAGGCATTAACAGAGTATTATATGACTTTACTTCTAAACCTCCAGGAACCATTGAATGGGAATGAATTTAGATATTACAAAATTATCAATTGATGAATTAAAAACATTTAAGAAATTTAATAGAGAATTTTTACCAAAAATTAAAAAATTAGATTTTAATTTTGCTGATATGAAAAAAGGAGAATTAATGCTCATATCAACCCCAAAAGATATTATAAAATTTATTAAAGAGACTCCCTCTACCAAAAAGTATAACTTTAAGAATATTAGGCTAAAGTTGGCTAAAAAAAGTAAAGCGGATAATACTTGTCCGGTAACTTTTGGTATATTTCTAAGATTGGCAATTGATTATTCACTTATAGAAACAAAATATTTAAAACTTGAATACCCCAATTTTCCTTTTTGGAGAGTTGAATATGATAAAAAAGGTAATGTTTATAAAAAAATAAAAAATTTTAAAAATCTACTAAAAAAATATGATGGTTATTAAACTTAGACAAAACTTACACAATTTAAAAAATGGCTTGAGAATGGTTGATATACAATAGTTGTTTTAAAATCTACTATTGAGTGGAAATAATATAAATTATTTATATTAATTTACTAACTTTAAAATGTTTCGATTTAAAGATGATATAAGTGCGTCTAAACTTTCAAATTTCTTGTTTTGATTTTTTGATTTTAAATTATAAAAAATTTTCCTTTTTTTTCTTTCTAGTGATTTATTTAGAATGCATTCTGGAGCAGCTAGACTGTGTTTAAATATATAAAAAAACGCATTATTTTTATTAAAATCAATAGCATAGTCTTTCCATTCTCCATTAGAAACTCCTTTAGAATAAAGATTTAGGATTTTGGCGAGTTCATCTTTGGAAAAATAGAGATTGTGATTGTTAGTTGAAGTACTAGATGATACTAAGCCCATAAATTAAGAATATAACAAAATTTTATGCCTGTAAATGCTCCAAATGATAATTTAGATGTATTAGCACCATCATTTAATCTTAAAAATGTTGATGATCAGATGGTTTCTTTAGATAATACGAAAGGATTAAATGGCACTGTGATTGTTTTTATTTGCAATCATTGTCCATATGTTAAAGCAATTGCAAGTAGATTAAAAAAAGATGCTGATGAGTTACTAGAGCACTCAATAAATACAATTGCCATTATGTCTAATGACGTAATTAACTATCCTGATGATTCATTTGATAATATGAAAATTTTCTCTGATAAATATAATTTCAATTTTCCATATCTTTATGATGAAACACAAGAGGTGGCAAAAAATTATAATGCTGTTTGTACTCCAGATTTTTTTGGTTTTGATAAAGACCTTAAATTAAAATATAGAGGTAGAATAGACTCAGGTGTAATGAATGCAAATCTAAATTTAAATATCGAAAGAGATCTTTTTAATGCAATGATTAAAATCAAAAATGAGGGAGTAGAGCCATCTAATCAAATGAATAGTATTGGTTGTTCAATAAAGTGGAAATAGTATGAGTGAGGAGAATAAAAATAATAGTTTATTAAAAAAAATACAAAATTTTATTTTTAAAAATTACATACAATTAATAATTTCATTAGTAATTTTGCTAATTATATTTATTGGTTTCCAAACATATAATTATTTTAAAATTCAAGATATTAAAAAATCTAGTATAAGTTTTTTTGATATTATCAATGAAAATAAAGATGATTTAAGTAATTTAGAAATCTTAATTGATGATGACAATATTTTTTCTATTTTATCAAAATTAAAATTAATTCAGCAAAATAATCAAAATAAAAACTTTAGCTACTCTAATGAATTGTATAA
>CABYKC010000050.1 GCA_902519435.1 uncultured Alphaproteobacteria bacterium | reverse complement strand
ATACCAAAGAAATAAATGATTTAGAAATTCTTATTTTGTCTTGTTACTTTCCGTTATATAGCTTTAATTGGTGTAAGAAAATAAATCCTTCAAGTCAATTAGAAGAGACATTTATATTACAATATAGAAATTATAATGAAGAAAAAAAATATACTCAAAAAATAAAATCAATTTCAGAGATTAATGATAAAATTTCAATAAAAGTCAAAAATCAATATGAAGAGAATCCATATCCTAGATGGACTAATCTTGGTTTAAGTATTGAGCCCAGGGTTATAAAAGAAGTAATTGAAGATATAAATTTAGATGTAGATTTAAAAAAATTACACTTTTCTAAAAATGCAGAAATTTTAATTGCTGGATGTGGTACTGGACAACACGCAATAACTACAGCTTCTAAATACAAAAATGCAAAAATTTTTGCCTTAGACTTAAGTTTTAATAGTTTAGCCTATGCAAAAAGAAAGGCTGATGAATTAAATTGTAAAAATATTAATTTTATTCAGGGAGATTTATTAGACTTAAAAAAATTAGATAAAAAATTCGATATTATAGAATCTGTTGGTGTTCTACATCATATGGCAGATCCACTAGCAGGATGGGAATGTTTAACTGATTGTTTAAAAAAAGATGCCCTTATGTTAATTGGTTTATATAGTGAAAAAGCTCGTGAAAATATTGCAAACATAAGAAAAAAAATAAATAGTTTAAGAATTAAAACTACAAAAAAAAATATTATTAATTTTAGAAAAGATATTTTTGAAAATAATATTACAAAATGGGATAGTATTAAATATAGTCCAGATTTCTATTCAACAAGTGGAGTCAGAGATTTGTTATTTCATGTACAGGAGCATAGATTTACAATTAAAAAAATAAGAAGTCATATGAATAAATTAAGATTAATTTTTTTAGGATTTGAAGACACATATGTTTTAAATCAATTTAAAAAAAAATATAATCAAAAAACAGATTTATATGATTTAGATAAATGGGAAGATTTTGAAAGTAATAATCCTAGAATTTTTTCAGGTATGTACCAGTTTTGGTGTAAGAAAATTTAAATAATTATTTGTGGCGGAGAGAGAGGGATTCGAACCCTCGGTAGTATTGCTACTACACACGCTTTCCAAGCGTGCTGATTAAACCACTCTCACATCTCTCCTAAATTTAGTTATCATTCATTTTCAAAGCATTTAAAAAAGTGTTTTGTGGAATATCAACCTTTCCAAACTGCCTCATTCTTTTTTTACCTTTTTTTTGTTTATCTAAAAGTTTATTCTTTCTTGTAACATCTCCACCATAAAGTTTTTGTGTTACGTCTTTTCTAAATGATGCTACAGTTTCACGGGCAATTACTTTGCCTCCAATTGCTGCTTGAATTGCAACTTTAAATTGTTGTCTTGGAATTAAATCTTTTAATCTTTCACAAAGTGCTCTACCTCTTTGCTCAGATCTATCTTTGTGTACAATTAAAGATAAAGCATCTACAGGATCGCCATTGATAAGTATCCCCACTTTAACTAAATTATTTACCTCATATCCAGTAATTTCATAATCAAAGCTTGCATAGCCTTTTGTAATTGATTTTAATCTATCATAAAAATCAAAAACAACTTCATTAAGTGGAAGTTTATACTCAACTAAAGGTCTATTTCCTGCATAACTCATATTTAGCTGAATACCTCTTTTTGCTGTACATAATTCTAATACTGACCCCAAAAATTCTTCGGGTACAATAATTGTTGCCTTTATCCAAGGCTCTGAAATATTTTCCACTTTTACTGGATCTGGCATATCAGTTGGATTATGAAGATTTATAGTTGATCCATCTTTCATTAAGATTTTATAAACAACTGATGGTGCAGTAGTTACAAGTTCTAAATTAAATTCTCTTTCAAACCGATCTCTGATAATTTCTAAATGCAACAAGCCTAAAAAACCGCAGCGAAAACCATAACCTAGTGCAGGACTTACTTCTGGCTCATAAGAAAAACTTGAATCATTTAATGCAAGCTTAGCCATACTATCCCGCATGTGTTCATAATCATCTGAGTCGACAGGAAACATTCCACAAAAAACTACTGGTTGTGATGGTTTAAAACCTGGAAGTACTTCCTCTGTTGGAAATTTATCATCTGTTATTGTGTCACCAACTTTACAATCAGAAACACTTTTAATACCAGAATTAATGAAACCAATTTCTCCAGGCCCAAGTTTGTCAACTTCAGTTGCCTTAGGAGAAAATATACCTACTCTATCAATTGTATATGTGGCACCTGTTGCCATAAATCTTATTTTTTGACCTTTTTTTAGCTCTCCATTTATAACTCTTACAAGTACTACAACACCGAGATAACTATCATACCAACTATCAACTAACATACATTTCAATTCTTTACTTATTTCACCTGATGGCGATGGAAGCAGTGTTATGATTTTATTTAATAAATCTTCTATCCCAACACCTGTTTTAGCTGAAACAAGAGAAGCATTGTTAGTTTCAATACCTAGCACATCTTCAATTTGTGATTTTATTTTATCTGGCTCAGAAGAAGGAAGGTCAATTTTATTTAGGACAGGCAAAATTTCATGATCATTATTAATTGCCTGATACGCATTAGCTAATGTTTGAGCTTCAACACCTTGTGTAGAATCGACTATTAATAAAGATCCCTCACATGCTGCTAAAGATCTTGATACCTCATACGAGAAATCAACATGCCCTGGAGTGTCCATAATATTAAGTATGTAGGTCGTGCCGTCATTTGATTTGTAAGAAAGTCTAACTGTTTGAGCTTTAATCGTAATACCTCTTTCTCTTTCTAATTCCATAGAATCTAAAACTTGCTCTTTCATCTCTCTATCAGTTAAACCTCCACAAAACTGTATGAGCCTATCGGCTAATGTTGATTTTCCATGATCAATATGAGCAACAATTGAGAAATTACGAATAGAACTAAGTTCTGTCATTAGTTTCTTATAGAACCATCAAGCGATTGAGATATTTCATCAATTATTTTTTGTGATAATTCTTCAATTTCTTGATCGTTGAAGGTTTTATCTTGAGGTTGTAGTAAAACCCTAAAAGCAATACTTTTTTTATTTTCTGGAAGTTTATCACCCTCATAAACATCAAATATTGTTACATTTTGAATTATATTTTTATCTATTTTTTTTACTTTTTTAATTATCTCAGTAGCCTTAACATCTTTTGGAAACAGAAACGCAAAATCTCTTTCAACCATTTGATAAGGATTATTAGCAAAACCACCCTTAGAGGA
>CABYKC010000049.1 GCA_902519435.1 uncultured Alphaproteobacteria bacterium | reverse complement strand
CTTAATATTTGATCTGTGCATGAACCATCTTTTGAACTATGAAAACATGGTTCTAAAGTAACATACATTGAAGCTCCTTTAGCTTTATGACCAGCTTTAGCTAGAGCTATTTCTTCAGCATGAGGTCTTCCAGATTTATTTGTTACAGCTTTAGAAATTATTTTTGAATTTTTTGCAATTACACAGCCCACTGTGGGATTGGGGAAGGTTTTTCCAAATTTTTTTTTAGCAATATCATGCGCTAAATTAATCATCTTTAGATTTTTTTGAGACACTAAAAATTATTTATCTTCTAAATTACCTAAGAAATCTTCAAAATCTTTTGCTTCTCTAAAATTTTTGTAAACAGATGCAAATCTGACGTATGCTACCTGATCTAAATGCATTAAAGCTTCCATAATGTACTGACCGATAATATTAGATTTTATATCAGTTTCACCTGAATTTTCTAATTTTCTTACAATAGCATTAACAATTTTTTCTATTTTTTCATTATCAACGTTTCTTTTTCTTAAAGCTAAAGAAAGAGATCTATACATTTTATCTCTATCAAAATTTTCTTTTTGACCATTACTTTTCATTACGACCAAATCTCTTAGCTGAATTCTCTCAAAAGTTGTAAATCTAGAGCCGCAAGCATCACAAACTCTTCTTCTTCTTATAGCTGTATTATCTTCTGTAGGTCTTGTATCTTTTACTTGTGTATCTTCATTACTACAGAAGGGGCATCTCATCTAAAATGCCTCACTATAAATTGGATATTTTTTGCAAAGCTCAATTACATCTTTTCTTGTTTTATTAAAAACTACATTTCTCTCATTTTCTTCAAGTAAAAGACTATCCAAAATATCAGCAATCATATTTCCAACTTGCTCAAAATCTTTCTGATTAAAACCTCTGGTTGTAGCAGCTGCAGTTCCAAATCTAAGTCCACTAGTTATTTTTGGGGGATTAGGGTCATATGGAATTGCATTTTTGTTACATGCCAATCCAACTTCTTCTAAAATTTTTTCAGCTTTATCTCCAGTTAAACCTTTTGGTGTCAAGTCTAACCAAACTATATGTGAATCTGTGCCCCCTGTAACAATTCTAAATCCTCTATCCACTAAAGTTTTTGCCATGACTTTAGCACTAGCAATTACATTTTTAATATATTCTTCGAATTCAGGTTTAAGTGCTTCACCAAAGCAAACAGCTCTAGCTGCAATTACATGCATTAGTGGACCACCTTGTAACCCGGGGAAAACAGCAGAATTAATTTTTTTATATAAATCTTCATGATTAGTTAAAATCATTGCACTTCTTGCACCTCTTAAAGTTTTGTGAGTTGTTGAAGTTACTACATGGGCATGCTCAATAGGATTTGGATATTGTTTACCAGCAACCAAACCAGAATAATGAGCCATATCAACTAAAAAATATGCTCCTACTTTGTCAGCTATTTCTCTAAATTTTTTCCAATCTATTGTTCTAGGATAAGCGGAAGCTCCTGCTATTATCATTTTTGGTTTATGCTCTAAGGCTAAAGCTTCAACTTCATCATAATCAATCAAATCTTTATCATTGCCATCTTTTTTTACACCGTATTGAACAGCATTAAACCATTTACCAGATAGATTAGGTTTTGCTCCATGAGTTAGGTGACCGCCTGATGCAAGAGACATACCTAATATAGTATCATGCGGTTGAAGTAACGCTAGAAAGACCGCTTGGTTTGCCTGTGCTCCACTATGTGGTTGTAGATTTGCAAATTTACAATTAAAAAGTTTTTTAACTCTTTCTAAAGCAATCTCTTCAGCTTGATCAACAAATTCACACCCGCCATAATATCGTTTACCAGGATAACCTTCTGCATATTTATTTGTCATGACAGAGCCTTGAGCATTTAAAATTGATCTTGAAGCAATATTTTCAGATGCTATCAACTCTATTTGGTTTTGCTGTCTTTCTAGTTCACGGCTTAATGTTCCATAAACCTCTGGGTCAGCTTCTTTAATTCCTTTAGTAAACAAATCTGAAATCATAATTTTTTAATCCTTCTTTTATGTCGTCCTGACTCAAACTTTGTTGAAAGAAAAGCCTGAACACTTTTTTTTGCCTCGCTAGTATTTATAAATCTGCCTGGTAAAACAAGTACATTAGCATCATTGTGCTTTCTTATCAATCTTGCTATTTTTGAATTATTAGCAAGACCAGCTCTAATTCCTTTTTTTCTATTAGCTGCAATACTCATACCAACACCAGTTCCACATATTAGAATACCAACGTTTTTCTTATTCTTAAGAACCTCTCTGGTTAATTTGTATGCAAAATCGGGATAGTCAACACTTTCATCTGTCTTTGTTCCTAAATCGTTAATTTTTGGAAAATTCTTTAACAATTTGGTTTTGAGGTCAAATCCAGCATGATCTGAGGCTATATATATATTCTTATTTTGCATAATAATTTATGTGGTTATTTACATCAAAATAATGATATTGCCTAATATTGTATGAAAGAAAATAATTGGTTTGATCCATTTTATATTCAAAGTCATTTAAATGAAGAAGAAAGTAATATTCAGAAAAATGTAAGAGATTTTTGTAATAATGAACTCAAACCTACAGTAGTTGAAAGAAACAGAAAAAATGTATTTGATAAAGAACTCTATCCAAAATTTGGATCACTTGGAGTTTTAGGACAAACAGTTAAAACACATGGTGGATCTGGTACATCAAATTTAGCGTATGGACTTGTAGCATATGAATTTGAAAAAATAGATAGCAGCTATAGATCTTCAATATCTGTTCAATCTTCTCTAGTGATACATCCAATACATGAATTTGGATCTCAAGAACAAAAAGATAAATACCTTCCTTCATTAATTAAAGGAGAAAAAATTGGTTGCTTTGGTTTGACAGAAAGCGAAGCTGGTTCTGACCCTACTTCAATGAAAACTTCATTTAATAAAACTAAAGATGGATATATTTTAAATGGATCTAAAAATTGGATTACGAATGCGCCAATTGCTGACATATTTATTATTTGGGCTATTGAAGAAAACAAAGATCATAAAAGTATAAAAGGTTTTATAATTGAAAAAAATACTGAAGGATTAAATACTTCAACAATAGAAAATAAAACAAGCTTAAAAATTAGTCCAACTGGTCAAATAATTTTAAATAATGTTTTTGTTCCAAACAATTTGTGTTTAGAAAATACTGAAGGATGGAAATCAGTTTTTAGTTGTCTCAATAAAGCAAGATTTGGAATTAGCTGGGGTGTATTAGGCTCAGCCTCTGAATGT
>CABYKC010000048.1 GCA_902519435.1 uncultured Alphaproteobacteria bacterium | reverse complement strand
TTGTTGCTTCCAAAATATTAATTTTATCTATTTCTTCGACGCTTGCATACGCTAAGTAATATTGAAGTTTTTTTTCTTTTTGTAATTTTTTAAAAAATAGAAATAATTTTTCTCTTTGTTTTGCTGTATGTTTCTTTGAATCAGTTATAGGTATTTCAGATTCTAAATCATCATAATTAGAAAAATAACATCCACAACTCACCACAGGGCCTGCCAATGGACCTCTACCAACTTCATCTAAACCAATTACAGGTCCATCAATTGATTTTTCTATAGAAAAATCAGTCACTACTTATCATTTAATCTTGGCATGATTTCAACAAAATTACAGGGCTTATGTCTAATATCTAATTGATATTGTAAAATTTCATCCCAACCATCTTTACATGCGCCTGTTGATCCTGGTAAACAAAAAACATATGTACTATTTATTAAGGCTGCAACGGCTCGTGATTGTATTGCTGATGTACCAATTTTTTCAAAACTCACTTGTCGAAATAATTCCCCAAATCCATCAATATGTTTACTAGCAATAGCATTTACAGCTTCTGGCGTTGTATCTCTTCCTGTTAGACCAGTCCCACCAGTTGTAATAATGCAATCAATCTCTTTTTCTTTTGACATTGTATCTAAGGTATCTTTTATTTGAGAAACATCATCTGGGATAATTGTACGTTTAATCATTGTATGACCAGCATCAGTAATGCGCTTTTCTAATGTATCGCCAGATGTATCATTCTCTTTTGTTCTTGAATCTGAGATGGTAATTACAGCAATATTAATTGGAACAAATTCTAGAGAAGTATCAATTGGCATAATGTATTAATAAAGTGGATCATTTCCATTTGCTAGCATTTTTAGGGAGCGCATTTCTTTATTGTTTTTATTTTGGTAAATCCAATATTTTGTTAAGATCTTTTCTATGAACCACCTTGTTTCTCTTGATGGAATACTTTCCATAAAAAAGAGCGAGTCTTCCAAATAATTTGTTTCATTTTTCCATTTTTGTAAATTGCCAGGACCACCATTATAAGCTGCTGCAAGAAATATAAGATTTCTTGAAACTTGCTCTAGATCAAGAAGATACGTTAAATATTCTTGCCCAACCTCTAAATTTATCTCTGGATTTTTAAGAATATTACTATTGCTTTGTTTTACGTCTTTACTAGTCGTAATAAATTTTGCCGTCGAAGGTAAAACTTGCATTAAACCTATGGCACCGTCTTTACTTTTTGCCTTTATGTTGAACATAGATTCCTGATGCATAAAGGCATGAAGCAATTCTTTTTCTAATTTGAAACCATCTCTAGGCTTCCACACACTAGTAGGGTAGTAGAGATAGGTTGGAACATCCATACCAAAATTTTCTAACTTATTGACAATTTTTAATTGAGTATAGGCAAGGTCAAAATTTTCAGCAATTTGAATAGACTCCTTCGCTATTTCTCTATTTAAAATAGAATTGATATGAACAATTTCCTTTTCTAATTCATCCGCAAAACCAACCTGTATCAGTGTCTGTATTCTTTTTCCTGCTGGTATATTTAAAATAGTACTATTGTTTTTATTAAGATCAGTATGCTCTACCCATTCAATTTTTTTATCAACTCCTAAAATTTCTAGTGCAAGCATTCCATAAAAACTATTTGGATTATTTGATGCTCTTTTTAACCAAAAATTAATATCATCATAGCGACCAAGTTTTGCATATGATCTAGCTGTCCAAAAACTACCTGATGTTTGATGCCAAGCATCATCTTTTAAACTAATTGAAAAGAGAGAAAAATATTTTGCAGCATCTTCATACTTTTCTAATCTCCAAGAACATAGTCCAGCTGTCCAAGCTGCATAAGGCACATATTTAGCTGAATTAATAAGAGCTTCAGAAGCATATTGAATTGCTAAGTCATTTTTATTTGCTAAGAAATATCCTTTCGCTATTAATTCTTTTTGTTGATCAATCTCAACTTGATCTAATAATAAATCTACATCTCTTTGATTTAATAGTTGTACTGCTCCCGTTGGCCAACCTTTATTCACTCTTGATTTAATACCATTAATTAATTTTCTTTTTTCAGCTCTCTGATTGTTGGATAGTTTCTTTGAGCTTTTATATTTACTAGTTTTTTTACTTTTTACTTGTTCTGATTCTATACCAATTGGAGCGCTAGGTTTAGTTGGACTTTTATAACCTGCTGGCATTCTTCGAATAGCCAATTTATAAATTTGTTTTGCTTGAGGGTGATCATTATATTTTTTAAGCCAATAATATAATTCTAAATACTTTGATCTATAACAATTAGGATGTAAAAATTTCTGCGCATAAATATGACCAAGCAAAGATTTATTTTTTATTTTTAAAATAAAATTATTAGCACTTTGACATTTGCACTTTTCCTGAAATTTATAAGCTTGTTGATAATTATATACATCTTCTTCACTGAGAACCTTTTTTGAGAAAATATTATCATATTTGATGATTATATCTTGTTGGTATGCATAGATTTGTTTTGGAAAAATTATAAAAAAAATAAAAAAACAAAAAATTGAAAATTTCTTATGATTCATTTTTTAATTTTTCTTGTAGCATTTGTAAATCTTCCCAAGAATATTTTTTATACTGAGGAGATCGAAGTAAAAAAGCTGGATGATAGGAGGCTATTGTAGGAATACCCTCTTCTAAATTAAGTGATTTGTATTCATGCCATTTGCCTCTGATTTTTCCAAGTGCAAGAGGTGTTGATAAAATAGCTTTGGCTGCGACACCACCTAATAGGAAGATAAATTTAGGTTTAATAATATCAATTTGTTTTTGCAAAAACGGTAAAAATTCTAAAATTTCATCGTCATTGGGTGTTCTATTTTCGGCTGGACGCCAATTAACTACATTAGTAATATAAACGTCTTCTCTTTTTAAGTTAATGGCCAAAAGCATTTTATTTAATAGCTGTCCAGCTCTTCCTACGAATGGAATTCCTTGTTCATCCTCATCCCTGCCTGGTGCTTCACCAATTAACATTACTTTTGCATTTAAGTTACCGTCATAAACTACTAAATTTTTTGCTGTTTTTTGAAGAGGAGATTTATGATTTTTAAGATCTTCAATAACACTATCAATTTTAGATTTTTTATCCCCAGTATCCTTGTCGAAACTAGGCTGCTCTAATTTTTTCTCATTTTCAAACCAGTTTCTAGGAGAATCCTTAAGAAAATAATTTACTCCTGAATTAATAATAAATTCTAAATTTTTTTTATTTGATTGATTCATGTAAAATTACAATTATCTATTCATAGTGTAACTATACTATATTTGAAATGGTTAATTTAATTAAAACACTACAAT
>CABYKC010000047.1 GCA_902519435.1 uncultured Alphaproteobacteria bacterium | reverse complement strand
CTCTATGAGTTCAGTAAACGCTCCAATAGTTGAGTATTTTCCTTTTTGGCCTGTGGAAATTGGCAATGAATTATTTTGGTATATTTTTGATGGCGAACCTCAAGCAAAAAATGGTTTTATCGAATTAGATGAAAATAAACATGGATTAGGTATTAAGTTATCAAATAAATATTTAGATAAATTTGAAATTATTGAGTAGAATTATTTGCAATTTCATCGTTATATGCAAAAACTGCCGGACTACCACCAGTGAACATAAAAATGACGTTTTCACCTTTCTTAATAATTCCCTTTTCAACATAATCAATTAAAGCTGCAAAACCTTTTGATGTATATACTGGATCTAAAATAATTCCCTCTTTATTAGCTAAAAGTTTTGTTGCGTTTATTCCGTCTTCTGTAGTCGCACCATATTTTTCACCTACATAATTATTGTCATGATTAATCATTTTGTGTGAAAACTCTAAATTAATATCAAGCATCTTTGCTGCATCATTACATATTCTCGCTATATCTTTTTTAATATTCATTTCCCAATAAACGGGCGAAATACCTTGAATACGAGTTGGCCAATTTAATATCTTAGCCCCTAATTCACAACCTGCTTGTGTCATATTAGCAGCAGTAACAAATAGATGATCTGCCATAAAATTTTGCTCTTTCATTTGTAAATCAATTTCAGCCATAGCATTTGCATAACTTATACCAGCTAGAGTGGTATCCTCTTTTCCAAATCCTCCATAAATTAATAGAGGTTTTCGACCTTCTTTTATTAACTCATTATATTTTATATCTAAATGCTTTGGTATTTCTTCTAAATTCTCACCATTAATAACATCAACATTAGCTCCCAGAATATTATATAATAAAAAATTACCTTGCATTAAGTTACCTTTTATTCCGTGCATTAATACTAAATAACTATCTAAATTTAGTTTATTTGCAGCAGCTACAGCTTGGCGACAAAAATTAGATTGAGATGCAGCTCCAGTTAAAATACAGTCATAATCTCCAGATAATGTTTTAGCCATTATAAACTCTAAATGTCTTGTTTTGTTTCCCCCAAAAGCTAATGCAGTGCAATCATCTCGTTTGATATAAAGATTTATACCCAACTCTTTAGAAATATTAGGTGCAAATTCAAGTACAGTAGGTAATTGAGCTAGATTGACTCTAGGAATTTTATTTATTCTTGAAGTTAATTCTTCAGCAGACAAAGGATTAAAATTGTTATTCATCTATTTTAATAATTTTTAATTAATGACTATGTCTTTTAACTTCAGCTCCTCTTTTTCCAATAAGAAAATCTAGATCAGCTCCTTTGTCAGCTTGCATAACATGCTCTACATACATTTTTTGATAACCACCTGTGATTTCTGGAACAACAGGTGAATAATTTTCTAGACGATTTTTTATTGTTTCTTCACTAACTTTTAAATTCATTATACCCTGATCAACATCTACTTCTATTTCATCACCATTTTGAACTGCTGCTAAAGGACCTTTAACTGCAGCTTCTGGAGATGTATGAAGTATTACGGTACCGTATGCTGTACCACTCATTCTAGCGTCAGATATTCTAATCATATCTCTCACACCTTTTTTAAGAACTTTTTGTGGAAGACGCATATTACCTACTTCAGCCATACCAGGGTAACCCTTTGGCCCACAATTTTTTAAAACTAATATTGAATTTTCATCAACGTCTAAATTGGGATCATCAATCTTTTCATGAAACTCTTCTACGCTTTCAAAAACCACCGCTTTTCCAGTATGTTTCATTAATTCTGGTGATGCAGCTGATGGTTTAATAATTGCACCATTTGGAGCTATATTGCCTCTAAGTATTTTAATTCCTCCATTTTTGGTTAATGGATTATCAAATTCTTTTATAACGTCATTATTCCAACATTTAGCGTTCAAATTATTCTCAGCTATTGTTTTGCCATTAACAGTCATTGAATTTTCATCTAGTAATTTTTTTTCCATTAATCTTTTTATGACTACTGGAACACCACCTGCATAATAAAAATCTTCCATTAAATATTTACCTGAAGGCTGAAGATTTACTAATGTTGGAATACCATCTCCGCATTTATTCCAATCATCTAAATCTAAATCAATTTCCATTCGACCTGCAATTGCAGCTAAATGAATAACTGCATTTGTAGATCCACCTATTGCTCCGTTAACTTTAATCGCATTTTCAAATGATTTTTTTGTAACAATTTTTGACATTGTTATATCTTCCTTGACCATTTCAACAATTCTTTTTCCAGACATATGTGCTAAAGCATATCTTCTAGAGTCCACTGCAGGTATTGCAGCATTTCCAGGAAGTGACATTCCTAATGCTTCTACCATTGAACCCATTGTTGATGCAGTACCCATTGTCATACAATTACCTTTTGATCTACTCATTGAAATTTCTGCATTTATAAAATCTTCTTCTGTTATTATGCCTGCATTTAAATCAGCATCAAGTTTCCAAACACCAGTGCCAGAACCTATTGTTTCACCTTGATGATGTCCATTAAGCATTGGGCCACCTGAAACACCTATTGTAGGAAGATCGACACTTGCAGCTCCCATCATTAATGAAGGTGTTGTTTTATCACACCCCATTAATAGTACGACTCCGTCTATAGGATTACCCCGTATTGCCTCTTCAACATCCATACTTGCTAAATTTCTAAATAACATAGCTGTAGGTCTTAAATTAGATTCACTTGCTGAAAAAACAGGAAATTCAAGAGGAAAACCGCCAGCTTCATAAACACCTTTTTTAACAGATTCTGCTATCTCTCTGAAATGACCATTACAAGGAGTTAATTCTGACCATGTATTACAAATACCAATTACAGGACGACCGTCAAACAAATGATTTGGATGACCTTGATTTCTCATCCAGCCTCGATGAATAAATGTATCTCTTCGATGTGATTTAGAATTATACCAATTAGAAGATCTAAATTTATTTTTTTTATTCATGTATGAAAGTTTTAGCTAATTAAAGTAAAAAATCAAATTTTAAATTTATTATCTTCAAGGCCAGGCACATTAACATTTAAAGCGAATAGACTACCATCATGTTGATTTTTACCTGAATTTGTAGCACTTGTAATAAATAAAGTTTTAAGATCACTTCCTCCAAATACACAATTTGTTACATTTTCAACAGGTAGCTCATAGATTTTATCTATTCTTCCTTTAGGATCAATTCTCACTACACATGATCCACCCCAACGACAATTCCAAATAAAACCATCACTATCAATAGTTGATCCATCTGGAGCACCTCTAGCAAAATCGAAGAAGTTTATATTGTCTATCTGATAATAAGGTAAATGTTGTTGAAACAAATCTTGGTATACCCAATACATTTGTTTGGAGTCCAGATAACACGAAATTTTATTT
>CABYKC010000046.1 GCA_902519435.1 uncultured Alphaproteobacteria bacterium | reverse complement strand
GCACTTTGTAAGTAACTAGTTTAATCTTTCTAGTCATGTTTAAACTTTTTTTATTTTTAGAAATATTTAAACTACTTAAGTCAAATTTACCACTAATGAGAGCAGTTGCTAAACAATAACTCAATGAAAATCTAGCTTCAGTAGAATTTTTAGGTATATGAAACTTTGAAACTCTGAACCAAGGTTCTGGAAACTCAATTGTAATAGATTTAATATTTTTTTTTATAAAAATTTTTTTATTTAAAACTAATCCTCCTTGTATTACTCTTTGTGAATAACTACAAACTGGCCAAAACTTAATGAAATTTGGAAATTTAATTATAGCATTTCCAAAATCTGATTTTTTAAAATTATTATTTAATTTTTTAGAAAATTTACTACCATACAATTCAATAAATCCTCTCTCAATATTCCAAATATCTTGATTAGCTGTACCTCCATTTTTTGCAAGTAAGGCTGACTGTACCCCTGCTTGAGAAGCAAACCCTATATGAAAAGCTTTTATATCTGTACCAAATTGTTGTTTTAAACCAGATGAAAAACTTGTTGCAATAGAAATTGCATTTGCCATTTGATCTGCATTTAATTTTAACACTTTAGACACTGCTGCAGCAGTTCCAATCACGCCTATTGTATTTGCTGAATGCCATCCTTTATAATAATGATCATAACTAAGTGCCTGTCCTAATTTTATTATTAATTCATATCCCACTACCCATCCCTCATATGTTTCTTGAATTGAGATATTTTTCATTTGAGCAATAGATATAAGAGCTGAAAAAATTGGAGCACTAGGATGAGATCCTGCTACGTATTCGTAATCATCAAAGTCTATAGATGCTGATCTGACTCCATGTAAAAAACATGCTGCAGAAATAGATAATTTTTTTCCTCCTCCAAATATTTTAATATTTTTTGAATTATTATTTTCTAAACAGTATTTTAAGGCAACCTTAGACTGTTTTTCTTTAACACCTGATAATATGCAGGCTAGGGTATCTATGAATGCATTTTCTGCTCTTTTATAAGTTACCTTATTGATATTAATTTTTTTTTGTGATGCCCAGTTGCAAAATTTTTTATGAAAACTCATTTTTTATATTTTGCAAACATTGTAATTTCTTGTTTTTCATTAAAAATTCTTCCAATAATTTCATTTTCTAAATTTTTACCAATTTCTACAAAAAAATTATTGTTATATACAAGAGGCGCTGTAGCTTTATATTCAAAAGAATTGAACTCAATATTGTTTTTTTTTGCAAGATTTAGAAGATAAGTTGCTTGAAGAGGTGCATGGACTAATAATCCCATATGACCTTCATTATTTATTGTATAATCATTATCATAATGAATTTTATGTCCATTAAAAGTTAAGGCAGAATATCTAAATAGCAAAGTTGATGAACTAAAAATCTCTACTTTATCAATTACATTTAATTCATCTTTAACTTTAGTAGTATTTGAGTTTTTATTTATTTTTTCTCTATAAACAGCAGTTTGATCTTCTGATACTATTAATTTATTTTTATTTAAATATTCATGATTAATATTAACAAAACATAGATTGCCTGACCTACCTTCTTTAAATTCAATACTTGAAATTGTTGAATTTTTTTTTATTTTAGATCCAATTTCAAATTCATCAAATATTTTTATTTTACCACCAGCCCACATTCTAATTTTATAAGGTAACTCAGGTAAGAAAATTCCTAATTTTGTATTTCCATCTTTGTCTAGATCAATTATTGAAGATACATCTGGGCATAAACATAAAAAAATTCCCTCAGGCACAGTTTGATCACTTAAACAGTTTTGATCAATTGTTTTTTTTAAATGATCAACTAATCGAGGAGTAATAATATCACTTCTTGAAATTTTCTTTCCGATCCAATCTTTGTAATTATTCATATTTAATTTACTCGAGTTTACTTATAAATTAATTATTAGTATAATTTATATTTTTTAAAAATGAAAAAAACATTTGACTATATAATAGCAGGAGGAGGTTCTGCTGGCTGTACATTAGCCTCAAGATTATCTGAAAATAAAGATATAAAGGTATTACTGATAGAAGCAGGGGGGTCAGGAAAAAGTTTATTCACTCAAATGCCCGGTGGTAACGGATACATTTTTGGAAACCCTAAATTTGATTGGGGTTTTGAATCAATACCTCAACCTTCTTTAAATAATAGAAAAATTTTATACCCTAGAGGTAAAGGATTAGGTGGATCTTCTCTTTTAAACGGTATGATTTATATGAGAGGCGCTCCAGGTGATTTTAATAGGTGGAGACAAAAGGGCTTAGAGGGTTGGTCATTTAATGACGTATTACCATATTTCAAAAGATCTGCTTCAGCTTTTCACAGAGAAAAAAATGAATATCACTCACATTCAGGTCCTTTAAAGCTTACACCAGCTGGTAATTACAATTCTATCGATAAAGCATTTATTGATGCATGTGTTGAAGCTGGGGCAGAAATAAATAATGATTTTTACAATGGTAATCTCAATGGAGTAGGTCGATATGATGTTAAAGTATGGAAGGGAAAAAGACAATCATCTGCAGAAGCTTATTTGAAATTTAAACCTAACAACTTAACAATTTATAAAAATACATCTGTAATAAAAATTTTAATTGAGAAAAATAAAGCTAAAGGATTACTTTTATCAAATGGTGAAGTTTATGCATCATCAGAGGTAATATTATCTTTAGGAGCATTCGGTAGTCCCAAATGTTTAATGTTGTCAGGAATTGGTCCAGAAGAACATTTAAAAGAAAAAAATATAGAATTATTAATTAACTTACCTGGAGTAGGTGAAAACCTTCATGATCATCCTGTTATGCCAATGAATTGGGCTTTTCAAAACAACAATTTAAGTTTCTCTAAATATCAAAGGATCGATAGAGCTATTATTGTGGGATTAAAATATATTTTATTTAAACAAGGATTAGCCGCAGCTCCTTTTTGGTCAACAAATCTATTTCATGCAATAAGAGAAAAAGATATGCCTGAAATACAAGTGTTTATGACACCTATGTGTTTTAAAGAAGAAAAAGACAACTGGTCTATGAGCTTAGATAATTTATTAAATTTTGGTTCATTATTTTTTTCTAGAGGTAAAAAAGCTTTTCCAGGATTACACTTTCAAATTAATTTACTAAGACCAAAAAGCACAGGAAGTGTAAAACTTAAAAGCTCAAATCCTAATGATGAACTTAATATAAATCCAAATTGGTTCATCGATCCATCTGATATGGAAGATATGATAGAAGGGATGAAGCATACAAGAGAAGTATTGTCAAAACCTAGTTTAGCTAAAATTGTTTCAGAAGAATTACTTCCAGGAAAAAAAATCAAAAGTGACGAAGATTTAAAAGAGTCAGTTCGAAATCATGTACAAACAGGTCATCATCCTGCATCTACTTGTGCAATGGGTTCAAGTAATAATAAAATGGCTGTACTTGATAATCAGCTTAAAGTTAGAGGAATAGACAATCTGAGAGTAGTAGATGCTTCTTCTTTCCCAGATATGATAAGTGGAAATATAAATGCATCTGTAATTATGTTAGCAGAAAAAGCATCAGATATGATATTAAAAAATTAATTAATCACAAATAAGTTGACCAATGAAAATATTTAAGTTTAAATAAATTATGTCTGAAATTCAAACCTACAAATTTTATGCAGGAAATCGATGGCATGAACCTTCTTCTAAAAAATATTTT
>CABYKC010000045.1 GCA_902519435.1 uncultured Alphaproteobacteria bacterium | reverse complement strand
TTTTTTTCTTGAAACACCTGTAATTCTACTAGGTATAATTTTTCCTTTTTCTGTAACGTATCGTGACAATAGCCTGATATCTTTATAATCTATGGATGGGGACCCAGGTTGACTAAATGGACAAAACTTCTTTTTATTTTCAAAAGGTGAGTTTGATTTCTCTTCTTTTCTTGATTTAAATTTATTTTTTTTCATAATTTAGTTTAGTTGGCAATTCTTGGTGTTCTTTAACTTTTATAAATAAATATCTTAGTAAATTTTCGGATTGGTTTAATTCTCTATTTATATCTTTTATTATATGTCCTGGGGCCTCAATTTGTAAAAAACTATAGAAAGCCTTTTTAAACTTTTTAATATTATAGCTTAAATCTCTTAATCCCCAATCCTCTTGATTTATTATTTTAGCTGATTTTGATGATATCTTAGATGTAAAGTCTTTAATTTCTGAATCAAGCTTGTTGGATGATAGCTCAGGATTAAATAGTAATACAACCTCAAATTTATTCATAAAACTCCACGGTTAATCTTACATGTAAACATATAAGAGAAGTTGGACTTGCATATATTTAATTTTTAAAATAAATCAAGCTCTAATGACATCTATAGTTTTTCCGGGTCAAGGTAGTCAATATATTGGTATGGCACAGGATTTTAATGATAATTTTAAGATTTCGGAAATGGTATTTGAAGAAATAGAAGATTATACGAATATTAATATTAGGAAAATAATATTTGAAAATAAAGATAACAAATTAAATTTAACTAAATTTACTCAAATATGTATATTTGCATGCTCATATGTTATTTTTAAAACATACATAAACGAAAATAATTTTGATATTAAAAATGTAAAAGTAATGATGGGTCATTCACTTGGAGAATATACTGCTTTAGCATGCAGTAAAAAAATTCTTTTGAAAGATTGTTGTTTGATTTTAAAAAAAAGAGGTGAATTAATGCAAAATGCTGTTGCTCCTAATCATACAGGAATGGCAGCATTAATAGGCAAAGATTCTAATTTCATAAAAAATATTATTAATGAGAATCAGTTAGATGTTGAAATAGCAAACGATAATTCACCTATGCAAATTGTAATTTCTGGTTTGATGGATGATATAAAAAAACACAAAGACCTATTTTTAAGTAATAATATTAAAAAATATGTTGAATTAAATGTTTCTGCAGGTTTCCATAGTAAATTCATGCTTGAAGCTCAAGAATATTTAAGTAGCGAAATAAATAAATTAAATTTTGAAGAAAATGATATTCAAATAATTTCAAATTATGATGCAAATATTTATAAAGATACTTTATCAATTAAAAAAAATTTACAGCTTCAAATGGCAAATAAAGTAAATTGGACTGATAGTATAAAAAAACTTGAAACTATAGGAGAACAAACAATTTTAGAAATTGGCCCAAATAAAGTGTTAAGTGGGTTAATTAATAGAATCTCTAAGAAATTTGATATTAAGTCAATAAATAAAATTGAAGATCTATAATATGAGTGAAGTAAAAAAAATTTTTATTACAGGTGCTTCAGGAGGAATTGGAAGTGCTATTTGTAATAAATTTTTGAAAAAAAATTTTTCATTAGTTCTCACTTCTTCCTCAGATAACAAAATTGAAAATCTAAAGAACATTTATGGAAATAATCATTTTTATTATAAAGTTGATTTATCAGATTCATCAGATCTCAAAAATTGTTTAAATGAAATTGTAAAAGATCACAAAGATATATCTGTAATTGTAAATAATGCAGGAATTACACAAGATAATCTCATTCTAAGAATGAAATATGAGCAGTGGGATAAAGTAATTCAAACAAATCTAAATTCAAATTTCCAAGTTATTAGAGCATTACTTCCAAACATGCTCTCAAAAAGATATGGAAAAATAATTGGAATATCTTCTATTGTTGGCTCTACTGGAAATCCAGGTCAGGCCAATTATGTTGCCTCAAAATCAGGATTGGTTGGACTTTATAAATCAATTGCTTCTGAAGTTGCAAGAAGAAATATAAATGTAAATATTATATCTCCAGGTTTTATATCAACATCAATGACAGATAAGCTAAATGAAGAGCAAAAAAAGTCATATCTATCAAATATCCCAATGTCAAGATTCGGTAAGCCAGAAGACATTGCCAATATGGTATTTTTTTTAGCTAGTGATGATGCCTCATACATAACAGGTCAAAATTTTCACGTTAATGGTGGTATGTTGATGGTTTAATTGGTTGACATACATTCAAATAATAATTTAAAAGAAAGCATAAGGAGAATAATATGAGTGAAATACAAGATCAGGTAAAAAAAATTGTTGTAGATCATTTAGGAATAGATGAAGCAAAAGTTGTTCCTGAGGCAAAATTTATAGATGATTTAGGTGCTGATAGTTTGGATACTGTTGAGTTAGTTATGGCGTTCGAAGAAAAATTTGGTATTGAAATACCTGATGATGCTGCTGAAACTATTCAAACTGTTCAGAATGCGATAGATTATATTCAAAGTAAAAAATAATTTAAAATTTATTTATGAGAAGAGTTGTAGTTACAGGGATAGGTTTGCTAACCTCTTTAGGTAACAACAAAGATATATCATGGAAGAACTTAATTAATACTAAATCAGGAATAAAAAAAATTAACCAATTTGACGTAACTGATTTGCCGGCCAAAATAGCAGGATATATTGATAATGATCCTGAAAGTCCAAATTACTTTAATAATTCATCTTATTTGCAAATTAAAGATATTAAAAGAAATGATAGATTTATCCAATATGGTTTAGTAGCAGCAAAAATGGCTATTGATGATGCAAATTTATCCAATTTATCAGAAGAAGAAAAACTTAGAATTGGCGTCTCAGTTGGTTCTGGAATTGGTGGGCTAGAAACAATCTATGAAGGTTCTTTGACAATAAATAATAGAGAGTCAAAAAAACTATCTCCATTCTTTATACCATCTTCTTTAGTTAATCTTTTGTCAGGACAAATATCTATTAAATTTGGTTTTAAAGGACCTAATCATTCAGTTGTAACAGCATGTGCAACCGGTGCTCATTCTATCGGCGACTCATCAGAAATCATAAAACGGGGTGCTGCAGACGTAATGATAGCTGGTGGTTCTGAGGCAGCAGTATGTAAGCTTGGAATAGCCGGTTTTTGTGCAGCCAGAAGCCTCAGTACATCGTTTAATGAACAACCCCATAAAGCTTCAAG
The DNA here is from genome assembly GCA_902519435.1 of uncultured Alphaproteobacteria bacterium. The sequence continues at coordinate 514 of CABYKC010000045.1, read as the reverse complement.
ACCTTGGGATAAGGATAGGGATGGTTTTGTTATGGGAGAGGGTGCTGGTATAGTAATACTTGAGGAGTTAGAATATGCCAAGAAAAGAGGAGCTAAAATTTATGCTGAATTAGTTGGATATGGTATGTCTGGAGATGCACATCATATTACAGCTCCATCAGAGGATGGGGATGGAGGATTTAGAGCTATGAAAGGAGCTTTGGACATGGCAAAAATTTCATCTGAAAAAGTTGATTATATAAATGCTCATGGTACATCTACAAAAAAAGGTGATGAAATTGAACTAGCTGCAATTAGTAAGTTATTTAAACATAAATTATTTGTTAGCTCAACCAAATCTTCAATAGGACATCTATTAGGTGCTGCAGGAAGTGTAGAAGCAATTTTTTCAATTCTTTCACTTAACAATAATATATTACCTGCAACATTAAATTTAGATAATCCAATCGAAACCAAAGATATTAATTTAATACCCCAAACACCAATAGAAAAAAATATCTCATATGCATTAAGC
>CABYKC010000044.1 GCA_902519435.1 uncultured Alphaproteobacteria bacterium | reverse complement strand
TTTATTTCTTGGACACATTTTTTTAAATCTTTAGTAATTCTAAAACCTATTTTTTCAAATTTTGAAAAATCTACTTTGTAGCTTCTAGCATCTCTAAAAGAACTGTCATAAGATATTTCAATACCTTCAAATTCAGAAGCTACAATTTCACCAATTTTTTTTATTTGATAATTTTCTGAGTTATTTCCACAGTTATAAATTTGATTTTTTACAATTTCTTCCTCAGCATTAATTATTAGATTAATTGCTCTTCCTGCATCGCCAACCCAGAATATTGGTCTCCATAAAGTAAGACCGAATAAACTCAATTTTTTATCTATGAAACAATGTTTAGACATAGTATTTACAATCAAATCAAATCTCATTCGAGTTGACATTCCATGAACAGTAGAAGGTCTAAATATTGTGCAATAAAAATCTTTATTTGTGGAGTTAAGTATTGCTTCTTCCATATCAAGTTTGGTTTTGGCATAAAATGATATTGGATTAACTTCAGTAGTTTCATTAGCTACTATCTCATCATTTTGAACGCCATAAGAACTGGCAGTAGACATAAAATGCAAATGCTTTACTTTATTTTTTTTACAAGCTTTTATTACATTTAATGTACCTGTTATATTAACGTCATTAGCTAATTTTTCATCCTTATCACATGCTGGTTCTCCAACAATTGCTGCAAGATGCACTACTTTATCTATATTAGTGGTTGCACTCTCTATGAAATTGTAATCTCGTATATCCCCAATTTTAATTGTAACATTTTTATTTCCAATAAATTCTAAAAAACCTATCCCATTACCTACATGATTATTATCTACCATTACAATTTGATGACCAGAACTCAATAATTCCCTGACTGTGTGTGTACCTATGTAACCTGCCGCACCTGTAACTGCTATTTTCATTTATTTTTCCTTTTAGCTAATAATCTTATTTCACCTTCACCATATATTTTTTTTAATTTTTTATCATTATATATTTTCTCATTTAAATCTGTTTTTATTCCACGATTTAAATATATAATTTCAGAAAAATTATATTTTTTTAGAAAGTAAGAGATTTCTTTTTTAGTAAAGTATATTCTTTCTTTAAAAAAAAGTTCTGTTAAGAAATTAATTTTGTTTGGTTGCCAATCTCTTAGTTGTAATGATGTTATAAAGTTATTGATAAGTTTTTTACTAAGTTTCTCTTTTATTTTGTCTGCATTTTTCCAATGTTGACCATTAGAATATAAAGAAAGCCATAAATATCCTTCTTTATCAAGAACATTAAATAGATTTATAAGTATTTTCTTCCAATTCCTTTTGTGGCTTAATATTCCATTACAAAAAACTAAATCATAATTTAATTTGGATATAATTTTATTGTTTAAATTTATTTTCTTAAATTTATATTTTGTTTTCCATATTTTTGGTTTAGATGTTTCATTGTAAGTATCTACAACTTTTGCTCCAAGTTTATATAAAGCAATAGTATATCTTCCTGATGGATCACAAATATTTAGAATTTTTTTATTTTTAATTATTGAATTGCTAATGTTGTTTTTTTTTAATCGCTGTTTGAGTATTTTATAGGCTTCATTAAATTGTACTTGTTTATAATCTTCATGGATTTCTTTAATTTTCATCTAAAATCCATTTTTTATTTTTAAATTTAAATATTTTTTTATTCCTGAAAGTTTCCAAAAGATTAAAAAATTCTTTTCTTTTTATTTGAAAATAATTTAAATAATCCTCTAAATAATTTATAGGAAATAAATGATCTAATTCTTTAACAAGCTTTAAGCCTTTACTCCTTGTTAATTTTCCTGCTCTTATATCAATACTAGCATCTGTTGTTGCTCTTCCAAAACCAAATTTTAAATAAGCTAAGTACATATGCAGTAAATACATTTTTTGATCTAAATGAGAGAAATTATTATAAGCACCGGATGTATTTTTTTTTGTAGTTTCTAAACCACAATATTTTTTAGCAAATTTCAAATGTAAATGCTCATCCCATTTTTCATAAAAAGACCAATGGGTTGCATATATTTTTGATTTTTGAAATAATTTTTCTTCTGGAAGTGTGAGCCAATAAAGATCACTGTTATTATAATTTTTTTTTCTTAATAATTTTTTAATATCTATATTACTTCTATAATATTTCTGAATGTGGTTTAGATCAAAACCAGTTTTGTTTTTTAAGTCATCAGACCCTCCATATTCTGACTCAGCCTCTTCACCCCACATTATGAACGGGATTTGGTATTCCAATGATATTCTAATTGGTGCAGCATGAATTGCAAATAGCCAATCCAATTGTGGATTACCATATTTGGTAAGTGCGTTCTTAGCTATCTCCTTAGTGATTAATCTATTTGGTTTAATTTCAATAAGATTAAATCCAGAGTCTACAAAATTATCTAAATTTCTTTTCCCTATATCTGTATCCAATGGGGGTTGAACACAAACACATAATGGATTCATGTTGTATTTATTTTTCAACATCCATGCAACGTAACTACTATCTTTACCCCCTCCCCCAGGAACAATTACATCAAATGATCCATTTTTACTTCTATATTTATCACATGTTTTTTTTAATTTTTTTTCTCTTTCAATCCAATTTATACTTTTTTTATCTTCCCAGTTAAGACAAGCATTACAAATACCTTGATTAAAAGTTACTCTAGGTCTTGTGTTAGGAGTTAAACATATTTTACACCTAAAAAACATGCTATTTATTAAAATACATATTAAAGATACTTGTTATATAATTTATTTCAAAATTTTTCATATCAGGATAAATCGGAAGAGTAAGTATTGATTTTGATATTTGCTCAGTGATCTTAAGTTTTTGTTTTTTACAATTTTTTAAGTAATACGATTTTAAATGTATTGGTTCATAATAAACACGGCAGCTAACGCCATTTTTATTTAAAAAATTTTTTAGATTATCTCTGTTATGAGAATAATTTCTTTCTAGTCTGATAGTATATTGTTGAAAGAAATGATCAGAGTTTTTTTGAATCTTTGGTGTTATTATTTGTGAGTATTTTTTAAAAAAATTATTAAATTTTTTTGCAATTTGTATCCTTTTTTTAACATTTTTTTTATAATTATTTTTTATTTGAGATACTCCGATAGCTGCATTTAATGAAGAAAGTCTAAAATTATAACCTACGTCAATATAATCAAATTCTTTTGAAGAATTAAAATAATCATCGTTAGTATTTTCAACTCTGCCATGTGATCTTATTAATTTTAATTTTTCATATACTGTTTTGTTATTTGTAACAACTGCACCTCCCTCTCCAGTGGTTATTAATTTATTCTGACAAAAGCTTAATGCAGAAGATAATCCAAAGGTTCCTGTGTTAATATTATTGATCTTAGATCCATAACTATGCGCGTTATCTTCAAATAAAATAATATTATTTTTTTTACAAAAACTTGATATTTTTAAAGTATCTCTTGCAGGTGAACCTGAATAATGCATTAATATTATTCCTTTAGTTTTCTTAGTAACATTATTTTTTAAATCATTATAACTAAGCCCATAAGTATCAGCTTCAATATCTGAAAATTTAATTTTGTTTCCAGACAATATAACTGAACTTGCAGTTGATATAAAACTAAAAGATGGAACAATAATTTCAGCATTTTTTAAACCAGATGAAATTATCATTGCAATTAAAGCAGATGTCCCAGAATTAAATACTACAGCATACTTTGTTTTATTTAAAATATTTATATGATTTTCAAAATCT
>CABYKC010000043.1 GCA_902519435.1 uncultured Alphaproteobacteria bacterium | reverse complement strand
CAGAGGGGAGATTTGGATCTGTCATAACAGCTTTACCACCATTGCTTTCAATTAAATCATGAACTTCAATTTCAGAACAAGCAACAAACACTTCTCCAATATTTGATTCAATTGCCTGTTGCCATACTCGTTGTATCATTGGAATACCATCTATAGCCATTAATGGCTTACCTGGCAGTCTAGTGGAGGCCATTCGTGAAGGTATAATTACTACGCTTTTCATAATTTATGCGACAATTAAGCAAGAAAATTTAAATTTCATACTTACGACAAATATATTCTTTCTTCTAAAAAATCTGTATATGTACTTATACATGTCTGGGCTTGAAGTTAATAAAATTTTAGCATCTATTATATTAGCAGTCTTAATTGTTACCCTTATCGGCCATTTTGGAGATTTAGTCATTGATATTGATCATGATGAGAAAAAGGAAACTGCTTATAAAATAGATGTCCCAGAGGATTCTACTGGTGTAGGAGTAGTAGAAAAAAAAGAAGAGGTAATTGAGCCAATTTCTATTTTACTAGCAAGTGCTTCTCTTGATAAGGGAGAAAAATTATTCAAGAAATGTGCAACATGCCATAATTATGAGAAGGGTAGCGCCAATAAAGTAGGCCCTCACTTATGGAATATCATTAACAGACCAAAAGCAAATGTTGAAGGTTTTGCATACTCTAAAGCTCTAGCTGAATACGGTGGAGAATGGGGATATGAAGAATTAGCAGAATTTTTATATAAACCAAAAAAATATATAAAAGGTACAAAAATGAACTTTGCAGGTTTGAAAAAAGTAAAAGATAGAGCAGACTTAGTTTATTTCCTAAGAGAACACTCAGATAATCCAGCACCACTTCCATAAACTAAAGTAATGATCTTAGATACAGAAGAGTTTTCAAAATTTGCAAACTCTTTAGCCGATGATGCATCTAAAACTTCAATGCATTATTTTAGAAACAAAATTGAAATAGAAATTAAAGATGATGAAAGTCCTGTAACTTTAGCAGATAAAGAAACAGAACAGGTATTAAGAGAGAGAATAAGAAAAGAATATCCTGATCATGGAATTTTAGGTGAAGAGTATGAAAATGAAAAAATAGATGCTGAATTTATATGGGTATTAGATCCTATAGATGGCACAAGAAGCTATATAGCCGGACATAAAGATTTTGGTAATTTAATTGCATTACTTCACAATAAAAAACCAGTTTTAGGAATTATTAATTGTCCAGCACACAATGAGCGGTGGACAGGTGAAAAAAATCAAAAGACAAAATGTAATGGAAAAGAAGTTCAAACTAGTGCAATTAAACAAATTAAAGATGCCTATCTTTTTACATCTGGATTATATTTTGATGAACCTCAAATTAGAAAAGGATTAGAATTACTAAAAGAAAAATCAAGATATTATAGACTTGGTGGTGACTGTTACATGTATGGAATGTTAGCCTCAGGTCTAATTGATATTGTTTTAGAAGATACATTAAAAGTGCACGATTATATGGCCCTTGTAAATGTAATCGAAGGAGCTGGTGGAGTAATTACTGATAAGTTTGGACATGATATATCTTTAGACTCAGATGGCAGTTTAGTTGCCTCCAGTACAAGGTCTCTTCATGATGAAATAATTAAATTAATAAACTAAAATTTATTTTAATTTTTAATAAATAGACATATATTACAAGTATGAAAATACTCACTTTGATCTTTACATTTACTTTAATTTTTCAATTAAAAACACAAGCGAATACTAATATATCACATGCAATTGCAATGCATGGTGAGCCAAAATACTCAAAAGATTTTGAAAACGTAGAATACATTAATCCAAGCTCAATCAAAGGTGGATCAATAGTAAGAAGTGCCATTGGAACTTATGACAGTTTCAATCCATTTATTTTAAAAGGTACCTCGGCAGCTGGAATTGGAGGATTGTATGAAACATTAACAACGGGATCAAGTGATGAAGCATTTACAGAATACGGATTATTGGCAGAAACGATTGAATGGCCAGATGATAGATCTTGGGTTTCATTTACTTTAAGAAACGAAGCGTATTGGCACGATGGGAAAAAAATTACAGCTGACGATGTTGTTTGGACATTTAATACCCTAATGGAAAAAGGTCACCCATTTTATAAATATTACTATGGAGATGTAAAAGAAGTAATTAAAGAAGAAGAAAATAAAGTTAGATTTAATTTTACAACAAACACGAATAAAGAATTAGTATTAATTGTTGGTCAATTACCTGTACTACCAAAGCATTATTGGGAAAATAAAAACTTTGAAGAAACATCTCTGGAAATACCAATTGGAAGTGGTCCATATAAAATTAAATCATTTGATAGTGGAAGATCAATTACTTATGAACTAGATCAGAATTATTGGGGTTTTGGTGCATCAATACCAATTAAAATTGGTAAAGATAACTTTGGCACAATTAGATATGATTATTACAAAGACAGAGGTATTGAAAGAGAAGCTTTTAAATCTGGTGAGATTGATTTCTTTTCTGAAAATTCATCAAAAGAATGGGCAACTGCGTATGATATAAACGCTGTGAATGAAGGCTTAATAAAAAAAGAATTAATAAGTCATGAAAATCCACAAGGTATGCAAGGTTTTGCATTTAATATTAGAAAAGATAAATTTAAAGATAGAAGAGTAAGAAAGGCCCTTTCTTTTGCTTTTGACTTTGAGTGGTCTAACAAAAATTTATTCTTTGATGCATATAAAAGAACAGATAGCTTTTTTGAAAATTCAGAACTTGCTTCCTCTGGTGTTCCTTCAAAAAAAGAATTAAATTATTTAAATCCATATTTTGATGTACTGCCAAAAGAAATATTTACAGAAGAATACACAAATCCAGTTACAGATGGTTCCGGTTATATGAGGATGCAATTGCAAGAAGCTTCCAGACTTTTAAAAGAATCTGGATGGGAATTAGTTGATGGTAAACTTCTACATTCTAGTACAAAAGAACCTTTTGAATTTGAAATTTTATTACGATCACCAGCTTTTGAAAGAATAGTTTTCCCATTTAAAGATAATCTTGAAAAATTAGGAATAATTGCCGAAGTAAGAACAATTGATAGTGCACAATATCAAAAAAGAATGGAAAAATTTGATTTTGATATGGTTGTGCAAACTTTTGGTCAATCATTATCTCCAGGTAACGAGCAAAGAAATTTTTGGGGCTCTGATGCAGCAGATACTGATGGCTCTAGAAATGTTGTTGGTATAAAAAATTATGCTGTAGATGGATTAATTGAAAGTCTAATTAATGCTAGTGATAGAGAAGAGTTAATTACAATAACCAAAGCTCTAGATCGAGTTCTTCTATGGAATTATTATGTTATTCCACAATGGCACATCTCCTCATACAGAGTTCTATATTGGGATTTTTTTGATCAACCAAAAATAAAACCAAAATATTCACTAGGCTTTGATACATGGTGGATTAATCAAAATAAATTTGAAACAATCCAATCAAATAGAACGTCAAACTAATTATTAAAGTTTATTAGAAATAATATAAAATAGCACAATATGGGTGCTTACTTAATAAAAAGACTGCTTTTAATTATCCCAACACTTTTTGGAATAATGGTTATAAATTTTGCAATCATTCAAATTGTTCCAGGAGGCCCAGTAGAGCAAATGATTGCACAAATGACCGGGACAGCTGTTGAGTCAACAGCTCGATTTTCTGGTGGTGGCGAAGGTGAAAGTTTAGAGTTTAATCGAGATA
>CABYKC010000042.1 GCA_902519435.1 uncultured Alphaproteobacteria bacterium | reverse complement strand
ATACCTTTTATTTTGTAGCCATTCTTCTTCTACACCCCAGTAAATATCTTCTTCTGGAGCCCAAATGTCAGGACGTCCACCACTAAATCCAAAAGTTTTACCTCCCATAGATTCAATTGCAACGTTACCTGTTAAAATAAATAAATCAGCCCAACTAATTTTATTTCCATATTTTTTCTTTATTGGCCAAAGAAGTCTTCTTGCCTTATCTAAGTTACCATTATCCGGCCAACTGTTTAACGGGGCAAAACGTTGAGCTCCTGTTCCACCACCACCACGGCCATCACCAGTTCTATAAGTTCCAGCAGCATGCCATGTCATACGAATAAAGAAACCACCATAATGACCATAATCAGCTGGCCACCAATCTTGAGAATCAGTCATCAGATTATGGAGGTCTTTTTTTAATGCAGCATAATCTAATTTTTTAAATTCTTCTCGATAGTCAAATCCAGCTTCCATTGGATCCGATTTACGATCATGTTGATGAAGTATGTTTAAGTTTAGTTGATTAGGCCACCATTCGCGGTTAGATGTACCTTCTCCCATATTTTTTGTAATTGCTCCGTGCATTACAGGGCATTTACTCTCTGCATCCATTTAGAACCTCCGTTATTTAATACTAATATATAAAGAATTTAAATTAAAGAAAAGTGAAAATTATAACTCAATTTTGAATTTTTCAGGTCGCCACGTCGCAGGCGCAAGTTCAAAATCATCAAAATCAAAAGCAGGAGCGACAGTGCATCCAATTAAACTGAAATCACCAGAAGATCTCATCGCAAACCATGTGTTTGCTGTTACGGTGTAAATATAATTATGATCTGACCCTAAAGAAAAAACTTCATAATTAATTCCGTTATTAGATGTGAAAACTTCAAGAGGATCTCCTGAATAAAAATGTAATATTTCATTTTTAGTTAATCGATGCCAATGTGATTTTTCGCTCTTTTTTAATAGGTAATAAATTTGACTAACATTATCATTCTTAAAATTTTCAACATAATGCCCTCCTTCAGGATGACTAATCATATTGAGTTTTTTAATTAAATTATCCGCTTCCACTTAGATTAAATGACCAAGTTTACTTTTCTTAGTTGAGATATATTTTTCATTATACTTATTGGTATCTGACAAAATAGGAACTCTTTGATTTACTTTGATACCCATATCTTCAAGAGCTTTTATTTTTTTTGGATTATTTGTCATCAAATCTAATTCTTTGATTGCTAAATATTTTACCATTCCAGCTATATTTTCATATGTTCTTTCATCATCTTTGAAACCTAGTTGATGGTTAGCCTCAACAGTATCTAATCCCTTGTCTTGTAAACTATATGCTTTAATTTTATTTGAAAGACCAATGCCTCTCCCTTCTTGTTGAAGATAGAAAATAACCCCTCTTCCAATCTGAGCAATTTGTTTTAATGACTCAGTTAGTTGGAATCTACAATCACATCTCATACTAAAAAAAGATTCGCCTGTAATACATTGCGAATGAATTCTTGATAAAACTGGTTCATCGATAAGCAAGTCACCCATACATATTGCTAAATGATCCTTAGATTCATTTTCATCTGTAAAGGCATGTACAGTGAACTCTCCAATATCTGTTGGAAGTTTGCTAGTTTCAATAAACTTTAATTTGTCTGACATTATAGTTTAGTAGGATTTGGAGCACCTTTATATACTTCTTCAGGATCAAAAACTTTTTCTTTCTCTTCAAATTTAAGAACAACTTTAGAGCTAGAGTTATCCAATGGAATACTTCTATAAAAACATGATCTATATCCTACATGACAGCTAGCACCACCTTTGACATCAACTCTTAACCAAACACAATCTTGATCATCATCAATTCTTATTTCTTTTATCTTCTGCGTTAATCCACTTGTTTTACCTTTGTGCCAAAGGGTATTTCTACTTCTAGAAAAATAAACAGCTTCACCCAAACTTATAGTTTTTTTAAAGGCTTCTTCATTCATATAACCTTGCATAAGTAGTTCACCAGATGAAAAATCCGTTGTTACAACGGGTATTAGACCATTTGAATCAAATTTCGGAGCAAGTTCATTTGACTCTTCAACTTGTTCTATAGATTTTCTTTTTTCAAATTGAATGTTATTCATTTTTTAATTTTTCAGCAACTTCTAATGCAAAGTAAGTCAGTATACCATTTGCCCCAGCTCTTTTAAAAGATAAAAGAGATTCCATTACAACTTTTTCATTAAGCCAACCTTTATTAATTGACTCTTTTATCATCGAATATTCACCGGATACTTGGTAGGCAAAAGTTGGAACTTTAAATTCTGATTTTATTCTAGAAATAATATCAAGATAAGGCATACCAGGTTTAATCATTACCATATCTGCACCTTCACTTATATCTAATCCAACTTCTCTAATAGCTTCATCACTGTTTGATGGATCCATTTGATATGTTAATTTGCCATCTTTACCCAAATTAGAACCAGAACCTATAGCATCTCTAAAAGGTCCATAAAAACCCGAAGCATATTTTGCAGCATAAGAGAGAATAAGGGTATCTGCTAAATTGTTTGAATCTAATGCAGTTCTTATTCTTCCCACTCTTCCATCCATCATATCCGACGGGGCGATTACATCACAACCAGCATTCGCTTGGACTAGAGCCTGCTGTTCCAAAACCTCCAAAGTTTTATCATTATCTATTTTATCATTTATAACTAAACCATCATGCCCATGGTCCGTAAAAGGATCTAACGCAACATCACATACAATACCAATATTTGGAAAATCTTTTTTGATACTTTTAATTGATCTGCATACCAAATTGTTTTCATCTAAAGCTAAACTTCCCTCAGAATTTTTAAGGCCACTTTCAATTTGCGGAAAAATTGCAATAGCAGGAATATTAAATTTAACAGCTTTTTCTACTTCACTTAAAAGTTTATCAATAGAGTATCTGCTTATACCAGGCATCGAATTAATAGGATCATCAACCTTGTTTCCCTCGCATACAAATAGAGGCAAGATTAAATCATTAACACTAAGTGTATTTTCAGCAACTAAACGGCGAGAAAATTCTTTCATTCTATTACGTCTAAGTCTTGTACTTGGAAAATTACCTTGCATGTTATTCATTTTTTATTTTATTGGTGATTTTGCTTCTTTAGATAAGCTAGTAACAATATCTTCTAATTTAAAGGTCTTTGTTTCAGAGGATCCAATTCTTCTAACAGATACTGTTTTATCTTCAGCTTCTTTTTTTCCAACAGCAATAATTGCTGGCACTTTACTATTACTGTGTTCACGAATTTTATAACCAATTTTTTCATTACGTGTATCTATTTCGGCCCTAATTCCTTTTGATACTAATGCTTTTTGTACCTCATAAGCATATTCATCTGTATCAGATGTAATTGTAGCAACTACAGCTTGCAATGGCGAAAGCCAAAACGGAAGATGGCCTGCATAATGTTCAATTAGAATGCCGGTGAATCTCTCTAGGGAACCAAATAGAGCTCGATGCAACATGACAGGTATTTTTTTATTTCCATCTTCTCCAATATAAGTAGCCCCCAATCTTCCAGGTAAATTTAAATCTACTTGCAGTGTTCCGCATTGCCAGTCTCTGCCAATTGCATCTCGTAAAACAAACTCTAATTTTGGACCGTAAAATGCACCTTCTCCTGGGTTGAGTGTATACTCAAGACCTGTTGCTTCCATGGCTTGCATTAATGCAGCCTCTGCTTTGTCCCAAATAGCATCATCCCCTACGCGTTTTTCAGGACG
>CABYKC010000041.1 GCA_902519435.1 uncultured Alphaproteobacteria bacterium | reverse complement strand
ATGCCAGTTTCAATATCACTTGGTTTATGGACAACTTTATTAGTGTATTTAATCTCCATACCTTTAGGTATTAGAAAAGCAATAAAAGACGGATCAAAATTCGATATTGTATCAAGTTCTATTGTAACAATAGGCTATGCAATTCCAAATTTTTTATTTGCTGTAATATTAATTGTATTTTTCGCAGGTGGAAGATATTATGATATTTTTCCCTTACGCGGTTTATTTTCTGAAAATTTTGATGAATTAACTTTGTTTCAAAAAATAATAGATTATTTTTGGCATTTAGCTTTGCCCCTAACTGCTATGCTTGTGAGCGGATTTGCAGGTTTAACATTTTTAACAAAAAATTCATTTCTTGATCAGGTAAATCAACAATATGTAATTACAGCTCGATCAAAAGGTTTGACTGAAAGAAAGGTTCTTTATGGTCATGTTTTTAGAAATGCAATGTTAATAGTTATTGCTGGATTTCCATCAGCATTTATTGGAATTCTTTTTTCAAGTTCTCTGTTCATTGAGGTTATTTTTTCATTAGATGGGTTGGGATTACTGGGGTACGAAGCAGCTCTAACTAGAGATTATCCAGTTATATTTGCAACACTTTATTTTTTCTCACTACTTGGTTTGGTTATGGGAATAATTGGCGATTTTATGTACTCAGTTATTGATCCCCGTATAGATTTTGAATCAAGACAATGAAAAAATTATCAAAATTAAATCAAAGAAGATTAAATAATTTTAAGAACAACAAGAGAGGTTATTATTCTTTTTGGATATTTAGTTTTTTATTTATTATTTCTCTGTTTGCTAATTTTATTGCTAATGAAAAACCATTGTTAGTACAATATAACTCAAATTTTTATTATCCAATATTTTCTTTCTATTCAGAAACAACATTTGGAGGAGATTTTGAAACAGAAGCAGATTATAAAGATCCATATGTTAAAAATTTAATTGAGGAAAATGGATGGATGATTATGCCTATAATTCCATATTCATATAATACCATAATTAGAGATTTATCTGATCCAGCTCCTTCACCGCCTTCAAATAAAAATTGGCTTGGTACTGATGATCAAGCTAGAGATGTTCTATCAAGATTAATTTATGGTTTCCGAATATCCATATTATTTGGGTTTACCTTAACATTTTTTTCAATGATTATAGGAGTGTCTGCTGGAGCAATACAAGGTTATTTTGGAGGAAAGACTGATTTATTTTTCCAAAGATTTATGGAGGTGTGGTCAGCAATACCAACTCTATATGTGTTAATAATTTTAGCTAGCGTAATTCAACCAAATTTTTGGTGGCTACTAATCATTTTATTACTTTTTAGTTGGATGGGTTATGTTGGTGTAGTTCGTGCAGAATTTTTAAGAGCAAGGAATTTTGACTATATAAGAGCAGCAAGAGCATTAGGAGTTTCAAATACAAAAATTATTATAAGACATATGTTACCTAATGCAACTATAGCTACAGTTACTTTTCTTCCATTTAGTTTAAGTGCTTCTGTCACAGCATTATCTGGTCTTGATTTTTTAGGTTTTGGGTTACCACCAGGATCTGCATCCTTGGGGGAAATGGTTAACCAAGGAAGAAATAATTTACAAGCTCCTTGGCTTGGAATTACGAGTTTCTTAACTTTAGGTTTAATGTTAGGCCTTTTAGTATTTGTTGGTGAAGCGATAAGAGACTCATTGGATCCAAGAAAGACTTTTAATTAAAATGGAGAAAATAATATCAATAAGTAACTTAAGTATAGCGTTTAATAAATATTCTGACGTAGTTAAAAATGTAAATATTGATGTAGTAAAAGGTAAAACTACAGCAATAGTTGGGGAATCTGGGTCAGGCAAAACATTATCAGCTCTGAGCATATTAAAATTATTACCGAATGGGGCTAGCATTAAAACAGGAAAAATAGAGTACAATAATAAAAATTTATTAAATTTAAGTCAAAAAGAAATCGAAAATATAAGAGGAAATAAAATTTCAACAATATTTCAAGAGCCAATGACAAGTTTAAACCCTCTACATACAATAAATAAGCAAATTGAAGAAATTATTACAACGCATAATATATTAAGTAAAAAAGAAGCTAAAAAAAGAACTATAAAATTACTAAATGAAGTTGGTCTTAGTGATATTTCATCAAGGCCAAAAATATATCCATATGAATTATCTGGTGGACAGAGACAAAGAGCTATGATTGCAATGAGTATTGCAAATGAACCAGATTTGTTAATAGCTGATGAACCAACTACAGCTTTAGATGTAACAATACAGTTACAAATCTTAGAGTTACTGCAAAATATTCAAAAAAAAATGGGTATGTCTATGGTTTTTATAAGCCATGATCTCTCTGTTGTGAAAAAATTATCAGATTACATATATGTTATGAAAAATGGAAAAGTAATTGAATTTGGGACAAAAGAAAAAATATTTAACAATCCTAAAAATGAATATACTAAAGAATTAGTATCCAATCAAAGTAATATTAAAGAAAATAACAATCAAAAAAGTGAATCTATAATAAAAATTAAGGATCTAAACGTTTGGTATCCCATAAAGAAAGGATTGCTTAAAAGAAAAGTTGATCATGTAAAAGCAATTAACAATGTTAGCTTTGATTTAAAAATTGGAGAAACGATTGGAATTGTGGGTGAATCTGGCTCAGGAAAAACATCACTTATTTTGGCAATTCTAAAATTAATTCAATCTAGAGGAGAAATAATAATAAATAAAAAAAATTTAAATAAGTTAAGTAAAAAAGAGGTTTTAGATTTGAGAAAAGATATTCAAGTTGTATTTCAAGATCCGTTCTCATCCCTAAGTCCTAGAATGAATATCGAAGATATTATATCAGAAGGTTTAATGGTGCATTATCCCAATATTGGCCTAGTAGACAAAAGAAAAAAATTAAAAAATATTTTGGAAAAAGTTGGTTTAGAATATGAAAATACAATAGAAAAATATCCTCATGAATTTTCTGGTGGTCAACGACAAAGAATTGCAATTGCTAGAGCTTTGATTTTAGAACCTAAAATACTAATTTTAGATGAACCAACCTCTGCTTTGGATGTAACAATTCAGAATCAAATATTAAGTTTATTAAATAATTTACAAAAAGAATTAGATTTAAGTTATATTTTTATAAGTCATGATATGCGAGTCATAAGAGCTATTGCTAATAAAATAATTGTTTTAAAAGATGGCTTAATTGTTGAAGAAAATTATAGTAGAGATATTTTTAATACACCTAAATCAGAATATACAAAGAAACTAATATCTTCAGTTATATAAATGATTAAACAAGAACCTGATAAAAAATTAATTGATAAAGTAATATTGTTATTTAATGAAAAAAAATATTTAGAAGCTCTTGATTTATCTAATAAGATTATCAGTGAATACCCTAATTCAATCTTAATTAATAATATTTTAGGAGTAATTCATACTGAACTTAAAAATCACACTCTAGCAAGAGATTTATTTATAAAAGTTGTAAATTTAAATCCAAAATACAACGATGGTTTTTACAATCTAGCAAATATTTATAACAAACTTGGTGAAGAAGACAATGCAATCAAAAATTATGAAAAAGTTATAGAATTAGATAAGAGTTATTATAAGGCTTACAATAACTTAGGAAATATATTTAGAAAAAGAAATTTAAATAAAAAAGCTCTTGAATATTATATATTAACACTATCCACAAATCCAAATTATATTAGAGGATTTTACAATTTAGCCGGAGTTCTTCAGCATTACATATTAGACGAGAAGAATAAATACATAAACAAATTTTTATTGTATCTTCTTGAAAAAAAAATAATTGTTAGACCAAATGCTATAGCCACAAATGTAATAAATGGTTTATTTTTAAATACTAATGTAAAAGATAATTTTTCATTATT
>CABYKC010000040.1 GCA_902519435.1 uncultured Alphaproteobacteria bacterium | reverse complement strand
TAATAAAATAAATGATAGAAAAAACCACTTAAAGGCTGATTTAAATTACATAAATTTACTAAAAAAACAAAAAAAATTTAAAAAAGAAATTTTTTTTACAAATAAAAAATTATCTGATTATTTTAAAAATAATTAAATTGTTTTTTTTGATTCAACAATTCTTTAAAAATGTTTATAACTATATCAATTTATTATTTTATGAATCTTATAAATAAACTCATATATATTTTAGGCGGCAACGGACTAATTGGTAGAGAAACAGTTAAAATTCTATCAAGTTCAGGTGCAAAAATAATAATAATCGACAAGAATATAAATAAAAATCTAGATAAAGATAAATTAAATTCGCAAAAATCATCAATAATACAAACAAAATTTGATTTAGAGAAATTAAATTTACTTGAAAAAAATTTAAATAAAATAATCTTAAAATACAGAACTCCTGATATTTTTATTAACTG
Source organism: uncultured Alphaproteobacteria bacterium (assembly GCA_902519435.1). The sequence continues at coordinate 3,648 of CABYKC010000040.1, read as the reverse complement.
CGCATACCCAAAGTCTTTAGATTGGAAAAAAAATAATTTTGAAAATATTGATCTAAAAAGTTTTAAAAAAAATATAGAAATACAGCTAATATCTAGCGCATGGACAAATTACTTAATAGCAAAAAAAATGAAAAGTTTTAAGAAAAAAGGTAAAATTATTCAAATAGGATCTATATATGGAAAAATATCTCAAGACCCTGAATTATATAAAGGCACTTCAATAAAAGAGAATTTCACATACCCCTTGATTAAAGGTGGTATGTCTAAATTTATGCAACAAATGGCTGTATATTATGCTAAATACAATATTAGTATTAATTCTATATCTCCTGGTGGAATTAAAAGTAATCAAGATAAGAATTTTGTAAAAAAATATTCTGCTAAAACACCTATTAGTAGAATGGCAGAACCTCAAGAAGTTGCATCATTTATTAGATTTCTTTGTTTAGAGCAGTCTTCATATATTATTGGGCAGGATTTAGTAATTGATGGGGGTTTTTCTAAGATCTAAACAATATATACAAACTTGCACTTTATAAAATTAATTTTCATGGAGTAAAAGAAATTTTTATTTAGATTTAAAAAGTATGAACAAATTTTCTCTAGTAATCCCAATTTTTAATGAAGAGGATAATATAATTAATCTCCTTAATGAAATATATAATGATTTAAATAATAAATTATATTTTGAAATTATTGTTATTAATGATGGCAGTACAGACAATACAATAAAAAAATTGTCAAAATTTACTAAAACTAAAATAAATTTAATTAATAACATCAAAAATCTCGGTCAAAGCAAATCTATTCATATCGGAATAAAAAATAGCACAACTGACACTATTGTAACTATGGATGGAGATGGCCAAAATATACCAAAAGATATCTTAAAAATAAGTAAAATTTATTTTGCAGATAAGAATATCAAACTAGTAAGTGGAATTAGAAATAACAGGAAGGATAACATAATAAAACTAATTAATTCAAGGATAGCAAATGTAGTAAGAAATTTTATACTTAAAGATAATTGTAAAGATACTGGATGTTCGTTGAAAATCTTTGACAAAAATATTTTTTTATCATTTCCATTTTTTGATGGTATTCATAGATTTATTCCTGCCTTTTATGTACGAAATAATTATGCAGTAAAATATGTAAATGTTGGTCATAGACCCAGATTAAAAGGTCAATCGAAATATGGAACTAAAGATAGATTGACAAAGGGTTTAATAGATTTAATGAGAGTCAGAAAAATTTTAAATAAAAATGCTTGATTTTTTTTCAAATCTATCGAATATTGAATTATATTTTCTGATCATTGGCTTTGTTGGCCAAGGTATTTTTGCCTCTAGATTTATTGTTCAGTGGATTTACTCTGAAAAAAGGGGAGAGAGTGCAATACCAATAATTTTTTGGTACTTAAGTATTTTTGGAGGCATCTTTTTACTAGTATACGCAATTTTTAGAAAAGATCCTGTGATAATCACCGGTCAATGCTTTGGTATATTTATTTATTTAAGAAATTTGATATTAATATACAGGGAGAAAAATGAAAAAAATATATAATTACATAGATGGTAATTTAAAAGAAAGCAGTTCCAATAATTATTCTAGTGTATTTGATCCATCCAAAGGAGAAGAGATAGCTAAAGTAAATTTATCAAATCTAAGTGATTTAAACGAAACGATAGAAAGCTCAAAAAAAGCTTTTTTAGAGTGGTCAAATCAAACTAGCTTAAAGAGATCAAGAATTATAGCAAAATTTAAAAATTTAATTGAAGATAACATAGATGAATTAGCTGAGACAGTTGCAATTGAGCATGGTAAAACTTTAGAAGATGCTAGAGGTTCCGTAATTCGTGGTTTAGAAGTTGTTGAATTTGCTTGTGGGATTCCACATTTGTTAAAAGGTGAATTTTCACAAAATGTTGGAACAAACATAGATTCGTTTTCAATGAGGCAACCATTAGGTATTTGTGCGGGTATAACTCCTTTTAATTTTCCAGCTATGGTCCCTATGTGGATGTTTCCAATATCTATAGCTTGTGGCAACTCTTTTATTCTTAAGCCATCAGAAAAAAATCCTTCTTGTGCTCTTAAGTTAGCTGAACTCTTTACCCAAGCTGGTTTACCAAAAGGAGTATTTAATGTTATAAATGGAGATAAGCAGATAGTAGATTTATTACTATCTTCAAAAAGTATTAGTTCTATAAGTTTTGTGGGTTCAACTCCAGTTGCTAAATATATTTATGAAGAAGCAGCAAAAAATCTAAAAAGAGTTCAATCGCTTGGTGGCGCTAAGAATCATCTTGTCGTAATGCCAGATGCAAATATTGATTCTGCAGTTGATGGCATAATTGGCGCTGCATACGGTTCAGCAGGTGAAAGATGTATGGCAGTATCAGTTGCAGTAGCAGTAGGTAATATCGCAGATGAATTGGTATATAAAATAAATGATAAAATCCAAAAATTAAAAGTAGCTCCATGGACTGATAAAGATGCAGATATGGGGCCACTTATATCCAAAGAACATCTTAACAAAGTAACTAATTATATTGAAACTGGGATTAAAGAGGGTGCAAAAATAATATCTGATGGAAGAAATTATAAATTACAAGGATATGAGAAAGGATATTTTATAGGCCCAACCTTATTTGATGATGTCAAAAAAGATATGAAAATTTATAAAGAAGAAATATTTGGTCCTGTACTATCAGTCGTAAGAGCTAATGATTATAAAGAAGCAATAGATTTAATTAATAATCATCAGTTTGGTAATGGTTCAAGTATATATACTTCTGATGGAAACTTCGCTCGACATTTTACTTCGAGTATTAAAATAGGCATGGTTGGGATTAATGTTCCAATACCAGTACCAATGGCATTTCATAGTTTTGGCGGTTGGAAAGAGTCATTATTCGGTGATCATGCGATGCATGGAATGGAAGGAGTAAGATTTTACACTAAGTTAAAAACTATTACATCTCGATGGGCGAACGACTCTAATAAGGGTCCAGAATTCAAAATCCCTACACATTAATGTCTATTTTAGTAACTGGATGTGCTGGATTTATAGGTTTTAATTTATGTGAACATTATCTTAAACTACATTCAGATTTAAAAAAAATATACGGGATTGATAACTTAAATTCATATTATGATGTTAATTTAAAAAAAAATAGAATTAAAATACTAAAAAAACATTCAAATTTTATTTTCAAAAAAATTGATATAAAAGATAAAAATAAACTATCAAGATTTGTAAAAGATAATTCAATTAAAATAATAATACATTTAGCAGCTCAGGCAGGAGTAAGATATTCAATCTCACATCCTAAATCCTATGTAGATAGTAATATTGTTGGATTTTTTAATATCTTAGAAGTTTGCAGAGAAAATAAAATTAAGCATTTAATTTTTGCATCAACAAGTTCAGTTTATGGATATTCTAATAAATTTCCTCTAAGCGAAAATGACAATACTGATAAACCTGTTTCATTTTATGCAGCTACAAAAAAAAGTAATGAAGTGATGGCTTACTCTTACAGTTCTCTATATCAAATACCATGTACAGGTATAAGATTTTTTACTGTTTATGGACCATATGGTAGACCTGACATGGCATTATTCAAATTTACTAAATCTATA
>CABYKC010000039.1 GCA_902519435.1 uncultured Alphaproteobacteria bacterium | reverse complement strand
CCTATTAACTTTTATATGCTTCCTCTAAAGCTAGATAAAATTTCCTTTATTGGAACAATGACATTAGCATTTATGGTTATAAATCTTGTCAAATTAATTCCTTATTACTACGTTGGATTATTAGCACCTTCAAATCTTATAATTTCTCTCTATTTACTTCCACTAGCTTTTATTAGTGTTTTAATTGGTTACTTTGTGCAAAAAAGAATTCCAGAAAAATTATTTTTTAATATTGTTTATGTTTTGCTTTTTTTGAGTGGATGTAAATTAATATACGATGGAATAATTTAAATTACATAGATAGCTAAATTTTTGTATTATAATCAGCTCTTTTAGTTTTTCTAAGTCCAAAGGGACCAGGAATAAATAATGTCATGGTATTTGTATTTGGTTTTAAATCAACTCTATGTAAATGATCTGCTGATCTAAAACCAATGTAACCTGGTGGCCTCCAAAATTTACCTTTATTAGTAGTTTCCCAATAACCTCCTTTTAAAATAATTGTTATATAAGGACAAAGATGATTATGAACTCCTTCACCATGATCATCATCTAACATTTTATGAATTAAGATATTAAATGGAAACCATTTGGGTCTTTTTCTAAATAACAAATAATATCTTTCCATCCATGGTTTGGCCTTATGAAATTCTGGATGCGATGGACCTCTGTCCAATACAATCTTTTTTCTTCCTAATTTTTCAAGTATTTTTAAAATCATATTTTTAATTGAGGATATATTTCAGAAAACAATTTAGCTCCTTTTGAACAATTATCAATCCAATCATTATTTGAATTTTCATTTGCATAATCAGAAATATATTTAAAACATTTAAATCTAATATTATGTAATTTGCATACTTTTGCAAAAGAGTAAGCTTCCATATCAACAATATCACAATCTATTTCTACTGATGATTGAACAAAACTATCTCCTGATGCGCATATATACCCCTCATTAGAAAATGTAATTTTTGATATTGGATCAAAAGGAGTTTCCCCTAATTTAAAGTTCATTAGACCTCTAGCATCCATATCTCTTTGAACAAACTTCGAGCATTCTACTAATCCTGATAAGTTTTGCTTTATTGAACCAGCTGTTCCATAATTGATTATTTCATTAGGTTGAAATTTTGAAATTAATTCCATAATTTTGATTGTAGCATTAATCTTTCCCACACCTGAATAGTGGAAATCTTTAAGATTTGGAGTTTCTTCTTTAAGTGCTGCAATAAAGATTTGTCCCATTAATTTGGGCCAATTTGTTTTATAATTTTTTTTGTAACTTTTGTTAAATCTTTAATCGTCGGTTTTAGTAATTGCAATCTATCATAAGTTTTAGGATTATTTTTGAGATTTTTTCTCAAGGCTTCCCCAAATGTCATTCTAATTTCAGTGCCAATATTTAGTTTTGCTACTTTTGTTTTTCTTGCTAGTTTTTTTCTTTGCTCTACGGGAATTCCACTACTACCATGAAGAACTAAAGGGATTTTTGTTTTTGCTTCAATTAAATTAATTTTGTTGAAATCAATACTAGCTTTTTTTGAAGTTTGTAAATGTGTATTTCCAACGGAAATTGCCATTGCATCAATATTACTTTTGTTTGCAAAAGTTACTGCATCTTCAATATTAGTACCTTCTGAAATTTTACCATTATCATAACCTACAAAACCTATTTCTCCCTCAATAGAAATATTATATTTGTGAGCTCTTGAAGCAATTTTTTTACTAATTTTTATATTTTCTTTTAAAGTTAATTTAGAACCATCAAACATTACAGATGTAAAGCCACTATCAATCCCTTCATAACATTCATCTAGAGTGTATCCATGATCAACATGACAACAAATGTTCGTTTTTGTTTGACTCGCTAAGTATCTAAACATTTTTCCTAATATTGGAATTGGCGTGTGCGCTCTGCATGAAGGACCAGCTTGTAATATAATTGGAATTCCAGTTTCATCAGCGGCTTGTGTAAAAGCTAAGGCGTCATCCCAGCCTAGTACAACTAAACCTGCTACTGCATAATTATTTTTATTTGCATCATTTAAAATTTTTTTTAAATTTACTGCTGTCATTTATTTGTATTTAGCAATCATATCCTTAATTCCTGGAATTGTTTCTACTTGATATGCATGCTCAGGTTGAAAAAATTGGACAAGAGATCTTTGAGACAGTCCTCCAAGAATTGTAAAATAATACATCTCATACCCAGGTGCTACGACACATGGATGATAGCCTGTTCTAATCATAATGGTCGACCCATCAATTATATGTTCAGCTTTACCAACTTTATCATCAACTTGCTGAAACATCTGAAAACCAAATCCATTATTAGGTTTAAATCTGTAATTATATGTTTCATCATGCCTAGTTTCATCAGGTAGACGATCTGTATCATGCTTATGAGGCGGAAACCCCGACCAACCTCCCTGCCCTACAGTATAAAGTTCATTACAAAGCAATCTTCCAACTTTATCATGATGCTTAGCACCTAAAATATGTTTAATTTTTCTATGAGTTTTTGTATCATCAGAACCGTACTGCACTAAATCAATTTCATTTGTTCTAACAGCAAATGGTTCAAGAGTTTTATCATACTTTGCCCCAGCAATAAAAATTTCTGAATTATCTACTAAAGATGTAAATTGAGCTTTTGTATTAGAGGGCACATAAACACCTTCTGGCTCTCCATCCCACACATCAACTGTTCTAGTGCCTAATGACTCAACTTTTATTCCTTCAATTTCTACATTAATTGTTCCAGTAGCAGGAACTATGCATGTTTCATAACCAGGTGTTTGATATTCAAAAGATTGATCTTTATTTAATTTTACTATGTTAAAATAATTTAAAGGAACTCTACTGTCTTCAATATCTACAATTGGCTTGTTTTTATTATCAAATGGTGGAATATGCATATTATTCTCCTTCATTAATTTTATTATATTTCATAAATTCTAAAATTTCATTTAAATTTGGCATTGCTGGCGCACAACCAACTTTTGTTACTACAATAGCTGCTGCGGCTGAACCTATTTCTATAGATTTTTCTAAATCATTAGTCTTTAAAATTGATCCAATTAATGATCCCATAAATGCATCACCGGCTCCAGTTGGTTTCAAGGGCTTAACGGGAAATATTCCCTTTTTAATTTCTTTGTTCATTGCAAAAGTAATAGAGCCTTTTTCACCTTTTTTATAAATAATTAAGCTTACATTTTTAGCTAATTGTCTAGCATGATCCAAACCATTGTTGTAGTCACCAGCTAATACTCCAAACTCATCATCATTTCCAATTACACCACTACATTTACTTGCTGCTAAATTAAAAACTTCTTTTGCTTTTTTTGATGACTCCCAAGTATATGGTCTATAATCAATATCCATAATTACAGGAATATTATTTTTATTTGCTATATCTAAAGCATATAAAGTAGCACCTCTCGAAGGCTCAGCTGCTAAAGAAGTTCCAGTAATTAATAAACAATCAAAATTTTTAATATTAGCATTTTCAACATCATCTTTATTTAAAAATAAATCAGAAGCTTTATGTCTATAAATAATTGATTGATGATCTTTAACTGTGGTTTCAACAATAGCAAAAGAAATTCTTGATTCATTTTTTTCAAATTCTACTAATTTGTTTTTAACGCCATAATGATTTAGTTGATTAATAGCCAATTTACCTAAAGCATCATCAGATACTCTGGTCAGTAGATTACAATTACCTCCAAATAAAGTTAATTGGACACCCATATTTGCAGAAGAACCTCCAAGATGGGTAACAAAGGATTTGGCGTTTTCAGTTTTAGTCCCCGGTGGATCAGGATAAATATCAATCCCTGCTCTACCTATGAGTAAGAAATTATTTTTTTGAATTTTCGAAATTAAAAATTCAAACGACATAAAATTATTTATTTTTCATATCAATAAAGTCAGCATCATATTTAAAAGGATCAATTGAATCTATACATCCAATATTTATTGCTGCCCCATTTGGATCGCTCCTCCTATGATGATGAGTATAGATGCCACAAATCTTACAAAAAAAATGTTCAGCAATCATTGTATTAAATTTGTAAGAAGTTAAGTTTTCTTTTCCTTTAAGAATATTTATTGCTTCTTTAGGGACCATACACATTTTAGCGTTTTTTCTTATACAAATAGAGCAGTTACACTGTTTAATAATTTCTAAGTCTGTTAAAACTTCTAATTGAACCGCTCCACAATGACAGTTTAAATTATATTTCATTTTATTTAACTATATTATAATATTTAATATAATTAAAGTTAATAAAATATGTACGAAAGCATGATTCAAGGTCAAATTATACGACCATTTTCACCAGCTATAGGTAAATATAAATTATCAGATGATACAATAACTACACTCAACAATCATATTGATGAAATATTAAAAGATGAAAATAAA
>CABYKC010000038.1 GCA_902519435.1 uncultured Alphaproteobacteria bacterium | reverse complement strand
GTTAGCCATTACTTATTAGGAGTGTAGCTCAACTGGTAGAGCACCGGTCTCCAAAACCGGGGGCTGCGGGTTCAAGTCCTGCCACTCCTGCCAAGAGAAACGAAAATATGAATATTGAAAAAAAGAAAACATCACCAGCTCTTTTTGTAAGACAAGTTAGACAAGAATTACAAAAAGTAACCTGGCCTCAAAGGAGAGATACTTTTATTTCTTCTGCAATAGTCATATTATTAATAATATTATTTTCATTATTTTTTCTTTTAACCGATCAAATATGGTCTTTTTCAATAAGAAAAATAATTGAAATAGGTTCAGGTTTTTAATGAATAAAGCAAGATGGTACGTTCTTCATGCCTATTCAGGTTATGAAAAAAAAGTTGCTGACAGCATCCTAGACCAAGCAACAAAACTTGGAGTTAAAGAACATATCGAAGAAATATCTGTCCCCGTTCAAAATATTGTTGAAGTAAAAAGAGGTGTAAGGGTTAATACAGAAAGAAAAATATTTCCTGGATATATTCTTATTAAAATGATTTTAAATGATGATACTTGGCATATTATTAAAACAACTCCAAAGCTAAGTGGTTTTCTAGGAAATAAAGGTAAACCAGTTCCTATTAGTAACGCTGAAGCTAAAAGAATATCTGAACAAGTTATTGATGGTGTAGAAAAATCTAGACCTGCGATAATGTATGATGTTGGAGAACAAGTAAAAGTAATTGATGGACCTTTTGCATCATTTAATGGAGAGGTTGAACAAATAGATGAAGATAAAGCAAGATTAAGAGTAGCTGTTTCAATTTTTGGAAGATCAACACCTGTTGATTTAGAATATTCTCAGGTAGAAAAGGTATAAACTATGGCTAAAGAAATTTTAGGTTTAATTAAATTACAAATTCCTGCTGGTGGAGCCAACCCTTCACCTCCCGTTGGTCCCGCCCTTGGACAAAGAGGGTTGAATATAATGGATTTTTGTAAAGCATTTAATGATAAAACAAAAGATTTAGAAAAAGGCGCGCCAATTCCAGTTATTATAACAGCATACAAAGATAGAAGCTTTGATTTTACAACAAAATTACCACCAGTAAGTTTTTATCTTAAAAAAGCAGCAAAAATAAAAAAAGGAAACTCAACTCCTGGAAGATCATTAGTAGGTAAAGTCTCAATGCAAGATATTGAAAAAATTGCCAAAGAAAAAATGCAAGATTTAAATGCCATTGATCTAGATGGAGCAATGAACATGGTTAAAGGTTCTGCTGTTTCAATGGGTATGGAGGTAGTTGGTTAATGAAAATAACAAAAAATAGAAAACAAATGTTAAATAATTTTGACACTTCAAAGATTTACGAACCGCTAGAAGCCATTAAAATTTTAAAAGAAAAATCTTTTGTTAAGTTTAAAGAAACTATTGATATTTCTATCAATCTTGGAATTGATAGTAACAAAACTGATCAAAATATTAAGGGTGTCGTGAATCTTCCCAATGGAACAGGCAAAACTGTAAAAGTCGCAGTAATTGCAAATGATGACAAACAAAAAGATGCAAAAAGTAATGGTGCTGATTTGGTAGGGAGTGATGAATTGATTGAAACAATTTCTAAATCAAAAATAGAATTTGATATTTTAATTGCTACTCCAGATATGATGCCTAAATTAGGTAAAGTAGCAAAAATACTTGGTCCAAAAGGACTAATGCCAAACCCTAAGCTCGGTACTGTAACAAATGAAATTTCTCAATCAGTAAAAGACGCTAAGTCAGGTCAAGTCAAATTCAAAAATGATAAATCTGGTATCGTTCATGCTGGTATTGGCAAACTAGATTTTAGCGAAGAAGATTTGTTAGAAAATATTAAAACATTTTATTCTTCAGTTAGTAAAAGTAAACCTGATGCTGTTAAAGGTTCTTTTATAAAAAAGGTTACCATAGCTTCAACTATGGGAGTTGGATTAAATATTAACCAAGCAAGCTTGCGTTAATTAATCCAATCGATGATCTATGATCATCACCTGTCAAAGACTGCAGGGGCATAAAGCTTAATTTCCTGCATAGACTGAAGCGAGTAATTGATTTGCTTCTTGACAGGCTTTAAATTAGTTTGGTGGGCAAACTAATTTTAGCTAATATTGGATCTTATGGATCCAATTAAAACCGAGGTTGACGTGAAACGTTCTGAAAAAAAAGATTTTGTAAGTAATCTCAAAGAAGACTTTTCAAATGCTGCTTCTGTGATTGTGGCTGAGTATTCTGGGCTAACGGTTAATGAAACAGAACAACTAAGAAAAGAAATGAGAGATAATGGAGCAAAATTTAAAGTAACTAAGAACAGACTCACTAAACTTGCTATATCTGAAACTCAATTTAAAGATATTTCTGAGCTTTTCAAAGGTCCAACAGCAATTGCTTACTCTGATGATGCAGTAGCACCAGCAAAAGTAGCAGTTAGCTTTGAGAAAAAATTTGAAAATTTTAAAATTATTGGTGGAGGTTATAATGGAGAGAAAATTGATAAAGAAAAAATTGATTTTCTTGCAAAATTACCTTCTTTAGATGAGTTAAGAGGAAAAATAATAGGACTAATTTCGGCACCTGCTCAAAAGATAGCTTCAATTACAGCTGAACCTGGAGCACAAATTGCAAGATTAATTAGTTCTAACAGTAGCAATAAACAAGAGTCGAACTAGGTAAATAAGGAGAAATAAATGGCTGATTTAAATAAAATTGTAGAAGATCTTTCTTCACTAACAGTTCTTGAGGCAGCTGAATTAAGTAAATTGCTTGAAGAAAAATGGGGTGTATCTGCTGCTGCACCAGTTGCAGTTGCTGCAGCTCCGGCTGCCGGTGGTGGAGAGGCTGCTGCGGAAGAGAAAACAGAATTTGATATTGAATTATCTGAATCTGGATCTAATAAAATTGCTGTTATTAAAGAGGTAAGAACCATTACTGGTCTTGGACTAAAAGAAGCAAAAGATTTGGTAGAAGGCGCACCTAAACCACTAAAACAAGGGGTTAAAAAGGAAGAAGCTGAAGAAATGAAAAAAGCATTAGAAGCAGCTGGTGCAAAAGTTACATTAAAATAAATTAAAGGCCTTTATCAAAAGGCCTTTAAATTTAAAAAAGTAAATGAAGGAGAAAAAGTGAGTCTAGATCATATTAATACAAAAAAAATTAGAAAATCTTTTGGAAAAATTCCTCTTGTTACATCTTTACCTAATTTAGTAGAGGTTCAAAAAAGATCATTTGATAATTTTTTACAACTTAGAGTTGATCCAGAAAAAAGAGATAATATTGGCCTTCATTCAATTTTCAAATCAGTTTTTCCAGTTCATGATTATGCTGAAAGAGCGACTGTTGACTATATAAGTTACAAGCTTGGAGTTCCAAAATATGATGTAGAGGAGTGCTCTCAAAGAGGCATGACATATGGCACTCCCTTACTTGTTAATTTTAGATTAATTATTTGGGATATTGATGAAATTGCTGGCACTAAATCTGTAAGAGATATTAAAGAACAAGAAGTATATATGGGTGATATTCCTTTAATGACAAAAAATGCTACCTTTGTTGTTAATGGAACTGAAAGAGTTGTTGTGAGTCAAATGCATCGTTCTCCAGGTGTATTTTTTGATCATGATTATGGTAAAACACATACTAGTGGGAAGTTTTTATTTAATGCAAGAATTATTCCATATAGAGGTTCTTGGTTAGATTTTGAACATGATGCAAAAAATAATCTTCATGCAAGAATAGATAGAAAAAGAAAATTTCCGGTAACAACTTTATTTAAATGTTTATTAAGTAATCAATCAAACAAATATATAGAAGAGTGTGATAAAAATAAAATAGAACCAGACCCTAGAAGAATACTTGGTATGACTGGCGAAGAGATACTATCTCTTTTTTATGAAAACATTCTATACAAAAAAAATGAATATGGCTGGTCGTTCAAACAGGATTTTGCGTTTCTCAAGTCTAAAATTTTAAATTTTGACATTTTGGACTCTAAAAATGGTAAAGTCCTTTTAACTAAAGGAACAAAAGTAAATCAGAAAATAATAAATGATTTAAAAAAGAAAAATATATCAAGCATTACCGTAACTGAGGATTCTCTTTTAGGCTTCTTTCTATCTTCAGATATTATTGATGAAAAGACTGGTAAAATATTTTTTGAAGCTGGTCATGAAATCGATGAAGGATTGATAGAATTTATTAATAACAATAAAATTAATAGGATTGATATTTTAAAAGTAGATAACATAGAAATAGGGTCTTACATAAGAAACACATTGCAATTAGATAAAGCTAGATCAAGAGAAGAGGCTTTATTTGAAATATTTAAAATACTTAGACCAGGTGAACCTCCTACTATTGAAACTGCGGAGAATCTTTTTAATAATCTTTTCTTTAATGCTGACAGATATGATCTATCATCTGTAGGAAGACTTAAAATAAATGCTAAATTTAAAAAATCTTCAGAT
>CABYKC010000037.1 GCA_902519435.1 uncultured Alphaproteobacteria bacterium | reverse complement strand
TTCTATTTCTTAATTCTCTATATTCTTGATCGAGTAACTCCTCTGACCATTTATCAAAATCCTTAAATCCTCTTGGGCTTACCCGTAATTTTCCTCTATCTATCCAAAAAACTTTATTAGTAAAATTACTGAGAAAAGTTCTATCATGACTGACACATATAATTGTCTTATTTAAATTGCGTAAATAACTTTCTAGCCATTCGATGCATTGCAAATCTAAATGGTTGGTAGGCTCATCTAATAACAAAACATCGGAGTCTTTTAATAAAGATCGAATTAAATAAACTTTTCTTTTTTGACCTCCTGAAAGATCTTCAACATTAGCAAGTTTATCTAAATTGAGTTTATTGCAAAATATATCAACAAAATGTTTATTTTGTTCGTTAAGTAAATCTGAAAAATTCTCTTCAATAGTTTTGTTATTTAATTTTTCAAATTTTTGATTGAAATATCCAACTTTGAGATTTGGGTAATTCCATAATTCTCCAGCATCTAAATCTTGATCACCGTAAATAGTTTTCATTAAGGTAGTTTTTCCAACACCATTCTTACCAACAAGAGCAATCATATCACCCTTGTGTAAATTGAGGTTTAGATCTTGGAAAATAACTTTTTTGCCAAATTTGATTTCTACATCTCTTAGAGAAAATAATAAATCACTAGCCACTAATTTAAGTCTTATATAATTTTGTAATAAACAACAATAAAATCAAGGATCATAAATATTATAAATAGTATTGCCACTCTAGTTAAAGACCATTGACCTTTAGGAAAAATAAAATTTAAAAATTTCATAATATTTTACTCACCTTGTAACTTAATCCATTTAATACAATCTTCAAGTCTATCATCTCCCCAGAATACTTCCTTACCATCGTATATAAATGTAGGACTTCCAAAAACTCCTTTTTTATAAGCATATTCAGTATTACTTAAGTATTTATCTTTTATCTCCTTATCGTTTGCTTTTTTTAAGGTCTCATCAGCATCTAAATTAAGCTCCTGAAAAATTTCATTTAAATTTGGCTGAGTAGCTGGTTCTTTACCTTGCTGAAACCATCTTTGATATGTTTTATAAACGTAGTCAACACCCCAACCCTCATTCATTCCAAGAATGGCAATTTGATTTGCTAAATCAAATTCTTTTAATGGATAGGGAGCAGGAACCTTAGCTTCAAAACCATAAAATTTTGCTCGTCTTTCTATATCTCTCCACATGTAATCTGATTTTATTTTTTTAGCTGGTGGCGTGAATGGAATGTTATCCATGTCCATCATTATTTTACGAACACTGAAAGGGTGCCAATTGAATTTGATGTTTTCTTTTTTTGCTACATCATGCAATCTATTAACTGTTAAATAAGTATAAGTACTACCAATTGAAAACCAAAAATTTATTTCTTTCATAAAGAATCCTCTTAAACTATTTTTTTTTATTCGATAATTATTTCTTCCGGTGTTGTATCAGTATCAATTGCTGGATCCCAGGTAATACCATTCTTGCCTGACCCAAACTTAGCTCCTTTATTGGTAAAAGGTAATTTATATAATTCTGAATTTATATATTTTTGTAATTTAGGAAGTAGCCTAAAGTTATTAAAGAATTCAGAAATAAGCGGATAACCAGCTAAATTAAAAACGTTATTATCTTCAGCACCTTCAACAAAATTGTAATATAAAAGAAAATTTTTATATAAATCTAAAGTATCAAATAAATTAAAATCAGGAGAAGAAATACTATTCCCTACAAGAAAATTTTTTGAAAGATTATTATCTTTTGAATTTAACCAGTGTTCAAATTTTTGAAGTTTTCCTGAATTCGATTTTTCAAATGCAGAAATAAATACTTCTTTAGCCGCAAACAATTCCTCTTCTTTGTTAAGAAAATGTGTGTAAGCAAATTTTGTTACAACACTGCGAAGATCAACACTTTCTTGAAGCAATTGTTCACATTCTATTTGCTCTTTAATTGTTTGCCCAAACATTCCAAATTCTTTTCCTAAAAAAGTAAGACATGTGTTTGAATGTGAAATTACATATTCCTCGTCATCTTTTAAGAATTGTAGATAAGGTAAGTTTATTAAACTATTTTTTTTCTTCAATTCAATTTTATCATTGTCATGCCAAGAACTGCCTTCATAAATTACTTCACCATTTTCTTCTTTGGGAAGTACTTTATAAATTTTAGCAACCAATGGTATTCCAGCATATATTATCATTTGCCTGGAAGCAGCCCCTAAGCCTTTTGTACTCCAATAACCCAATGTAACTTTGTTAATTTTTGATGACATATTTAGAAATCTTTATTCTAATAAATAATTGTCTTAAACTTAAATCAATTAATTCACAAACAGTTAAATTTTAACATTTTAATAAATTATTAACATTTTTATTATATTCTTTTTTAGAAGTATGAAAGGAGGCAATTATGTTACTTCAATGGAAAATTAGAACTAATCATTCAAATGCAATAGATATTTTTGATAAAGTTTCTGGTATGCATAAAGAAAATGGTGCAGAATTAACAACTCTAGGTGTTTTAACGGGTGCAGATAATGGATCGTTCGCAATAAGTGTAAATTTTAAAAATTATGAATCTTATGGATTAATGGATGATGCATGGAACAATTCAAATGGAAAATGGGACCAATTAATTGAACCTAATTTAGGATCAAATACGCAACTTATTGAAACTATGTATATGAGAAAAATTGTTGGAAATATTGATGGTCCAAATGATAAGTTATCAGTTTGGTCTATTTGGCTTTTTGAATGTGATGATCAACAAGCAGTTATTGATAGTTTTGAGATTGATTGGAAACATTATAACAGCAATGGATGCACTGGCTTAAATATCATGTCCACTTCTGGAGCCGATTATCCAAGACCAAATCAATATGTATTTGCAGCAAGATTTGATAGCATGACTCAACTTGGTAAGCACTTTGATAAAACAATGGAAAATAATAATTATTGGAATGAAATAAGAGATTATCATTCAAAAATAAAAATTATTAAAAATTATAATCTAAGAACGCTTAAGAAACAAATAAACAATTAAAGGAGGGTAAAATGGTAGTTGGACAATGGACTTATAAATTAGCTGGTAATATTCAAAAAGCAATTGATGGCTATAAAATAATTGAAAAACATTTTAGTAATCATGGAGCAATTGGATCGGCATTAGTCTCAAGTCATGGGACAGATACAGGAACTTTTAGTACAATGATTGGTTATGAAAATTATGAACAATTTGGATTAATTGATGACAAAATAAGTCAGGATGAAAACTTCAATACAGAAATGAATCCATATTTTGAATTAACCTCATGGGAAAAAATGAATTTTGCTGAACCAATGATGCATAAAATGGACCCAGATCCAGGGGTAAAGAATTGTTTTGCAGCTTGGACATTTCATCATAAAGATATTGATATGATAATGAAAAAATCAGAAATATTTTTTAAGTTATGGATGGATGCTGGAGCTAATGGTTGCAGTGTTGGAAGATACAATGGCCATGATAGTGGATACTATTCATTTGCTTCACGCTTTCAAAGTATGACGGATTATGGCAAAGCTCAGGATAAACTTAATTCTGAAAATGTTTGGGCAGATCATACAGATTTCACTGATGATGTTACATGGAAAGGTTTTAACTTAGTTAGAGTTATAGAAACTAATTGGGATTAATAATTTAATTTAAGATTATTCGTAATTAAAGGAGGTAATTTTATGAAGATTTTAATCATAAATTTTAACTTAAAAGGTCTAGAGGTAGATGCCTTTAAAGCTCAAGCCCACATCGATGCGATGGATTTCCGTGGTGTAGAAGGTTTAATATCTAAATACTTCATCGGTGATGAAAATGATAATGTTTATGGAGGAGTTTATATTTTTAAAGATGAAGATAGTCTGGAGAAATATAAAAATGGTCCAATATTTGAATTTTTATCCACTCATGAAAACTTTGATAACTTTACTACTAAAGAACATGGTGTAATTGATGGACCTTCAATAATTGCAGGAGCTAAAACAGAAACTATTATTTAACAATATTGTTAGCAGATTTAATATCTGCTAACTAATTTACGTGTTATAAGTTTAAGATTTTTTTATTTAAATTTTAAAGTATTTTTTTAAGCTTAAAAATCTAAGTATTTTTAATCGCTTGTGATAAATTCACTCTTGTAGTGTATAAAAAAAATATAAAGTTAACTAACCAAACTACACTTATCAGTTTTACATTAAATCCAATGCTGTTAATTTCAGCAGAGTAGCCAATTAAAGCTGGAACAACTAAAAAACCAAAGAAACCTATTGTAGATATGTTAGCAGAAGTAGTGTTAACATTTTCTTTAGTATTCTTAAGGCCAAGTCTAAATAAGACTGGAACAAAATTTGCTGAACAAAAACCAATTAAAAAGAGCCCAATTAAAATTAAGTAAGGATCACCAAAAAAAACAATAATTAAATAAATTGAACATCCAAAAAAACTTAGATAACCACCAATTATTCTT
>CABYKC010000036.1 GCA_902519435.1 uncultured Alphaproteobacteria bacterium | reverse complement strand
ATTGTCTAAAACCAAAAAGTGTATATTCATGTTCACCACCAGATATAGGAGTTCTACATGAGGCTTTTAGATCTGCATAACCATCAATATCATCAGCAATAACTGGTTCTTCTAACCAACGAAGATTTTCATTATCAATTAATCGCATCATTCTTTTTGCATATTCAAATGTCCATCCCATATATACATCTGCCATAAGATCAACATTATCACCAACAACTGATCGCACTGTTTTGATTAACTCAATATTTTTATGCATACCTTCAGCACCATCTGTGGGGCCCCAACCAAGTCTTAATTTCATTGCTTTAAAACCTTGATCAACATAATCTTTAGCTTCTTTTGCAAGACTATCAAGAGGTTGACTATAAAGCTTACTTGCATAACAGGGGAGTTTTGATTTAGTTTTTCCACCTAATAATTTGAAGACAGGTTGTTTAGCAGATTTTCCAAGTGCATCCCATATTGCAATATCAACAGCACTAATAGCTGTCATACCTACACCTTTTCTCCCCCAAGCCAGTGTTTGTCGGTACATCTTTTGCCATATATGCTCATAATCCCATATACTTTCACCAATAATGGCTGGAGCTAAGTAAGTATCTACAACTGATTTACATGGTTCTGGGGATAATGCGGCATTACCTAAACCTATAAAACCATCACTTGTTTTCACCTCAACAACTAACCAGCTATGAAATTTATATGTTGTCCATCTATCATTTGAAATCTTTTCTTGATTCACAATATCTGCAGCATTTGTGCAAAAATTTTCGTGAATTTTTTGAACGGGCCCTGTCCATTTATAGACCTTTGCTTTAACACTTACAATTTTACTCACAAAATAATTATTATACTAATTTAAATCAATTTAAGAGAATTTTTTAATATTAAGATAAGAGTTTAAGTAATAACTTTAAAGATTCTAGCATTGGACTTACATTAGCTTTATTTTTACCCACAATATCAAAAGCTGTTCCATGAGCAGGAGTAGTTATAGGTATTGGCAGGCCACCTTGAACAGTAACACCTTTTTCAAATCCAAAAGATTTAAGACCTGATTGTATGGCGTCATGATACATTCCGACAAGACAATTATACTCTTTATTTTTATAAGCTTTAATAAATGATGTATCACATGGTAACGGGCCAAAAGCTTTGATTTTCATTTTTCTTGCTTTGTTTATTGCAGGAATTATTATTTTTTTCTCTTCATTTCCAAACTCAGCGTGAGGATTTAAAGCTTGAACACCTACTTTTGGATTTTTTAATCCATTTTTTTTTAAACACTTATTAACTAATTTAATAGGTTCAAGAATATTTTTAATAGTGATATTTTTTGCAACATCTTTAAGGGGAATATGTGAAGTTACTCTAGCAGTCCAAAAATTATTTAATACATTAAGTTCACAAACATAGCTTTTTATTTTAAATTTATTTTTAAAATAATGGAGTTCATCCTTAAATTTCATACCAGCAAGATCTAAACTTGTTTTATTAAACGGAGCAAAATTAATTCCATCTATTTTTTTCTTATTATATAAATCAACCGCTATATCGATAGAATTTAAAACAGAAATTCCTGATTTTATATTTGCTTTTCCAATTGGATATCTTACTTTTCTTTTAGTAATATCAAAGAAAATCTTACTAGTACTTTTAAATTCTATCTGATCAAAATTATTAATAAACTTAATATTTTTTTTATTTTTTTGTTTTGTTAAATGTCCGTCAAATACAGATTTTTCTCCAATAATTACAATATTTATTTTTTTTAAAATATTATGAGATAGAATTTTAGAAATTAATTCAGGACCAATTCCAGATGGATCACCTAAAAGAACAGCTATACTTTTTTTATTTCTCATTAAATTCTATAAAACTTTTCTGCATTTTTTAAAAAAATTTTATCATGTTCATTTTGTGAAAAATTTTTTACAATATTAAAGTATGAACTCCAATAATTATCAAAAGTATTAAAAATTTTATCTACAGGAAAATTTGATCCAAACATACACCTATCAATACCAAAAATTTCAATTGTATTAAGAATAAAATATTCAGTAGAAATAATTGTCCAACTAGGATTAAACATACCCAACCCTGATATTTTACAAACAAAATTTTCATGTTCGGCTAAAGATTGCATCTTTCTCATCCAATATTTTTTATATTCTTCTGTTTGGAAACAAGGTTCACCAGTATGGTTTAAGATAAATTGTACATTTGGGTAACGTTTTGCTAATTTACAAGCATCATCAAACTGATGAGGATATATTTGTATATCAAAAGATAATTTTCTATTGGTCAAATGTCTAAAGTTATCTTTCCATAACTCATCTTTTAAATAATCTTTTTTAGCATGAGAATATTGCGGTTTATCTTTATCAAATGACAAAATTTGTCTAATTCCTCGTACATTTTTATATTCAAGGTGTTGATCAAGAATTTCGCTGACTTTTTCTTCAGAAAAATCAGCAAATGCAACAATCCCATTTGGGATTTTTAAATTATTATTATCTGAAATATTTTGTAACCATTTTGTTTCTTCTATCGGGTTCATTGCATCATGTTCAGCCTGAACATGTATTGATTTCACAAGATTTTGTTTTTTTGCATCATTTAAATAATCATCTAATAAATAACTCTTTTTAATACTTTTAAAACTTCCATAAAAAGCTTCATCCTCATTACCACTTAACCAAGGATAATGTGTTTCTTTAGAATCAAGATCCCATAGATGATGATGTGAATCAACAATAGCTATTTTTTTCATTTATATTTTTTATAGAATTGAATTTTATCTATAAGTTTATAAAATTAATACATATAATTTATTTGAAAAGAGGTATTATGAATTATGCATGGATTCTTGAAATCCGACCAGGATATGAGGAAGAATATAAAAAGAGACATGATGAAATTTGGCCAGAAATGGTTCAAATGCTTAAAGAAGCTGGATTACGAAATTATAATATTTTTAGATATGGATTAAACTTATTTGGATATTTTGAAACTGATGATCTTAAAAAATCCATTAACTTTATATCTAAAAGCGAAATTAATAAAAAATGGTCTAAATATATGGAGCCCATAATGAAAGTAGATATTGATCCGAAAACAAATTTTCCATACTTGTTGCCATTACAAATGCATTTAGATTAAAAACAAATAATGAATAAAGTAAAAATTGGAGTCATAGGAGCAGGTTGGTGGGCAACAGAAAATCATATCCCGCATTTAGCAGAAAGAGATGAAGTTGAATTAACAAGTGTATGTAAGCTTGAAGAAGACCAATTAAGTTTTGTAAAGAATAAATTTAATTTTAAACATGCATCTACTGATTTTAAAGAAATGTTAGATTTATCATATTTAGATGGAGTAGTAATTTCTTCACCGCATCATGCACATTATGAGAATGCAAAAGCAGCACTTGAAAAAAATTGTCATGTAATGATTGAGAAACCTATGACTACAGTTTCTAGAGAAGCTGAAACACTTCTCCAATTAGCAAAAAAAAAGAATAAACATATTTTAATCCCAAATGGTTTTAATTTTAAAAATTTTATGTCTAAGGCTGAGGAAATTATAATAGATAAAAAAATAGGTGAAATAAAACATGTTGATGCAGCTTTTTCATCATCTTTGACAGATTTATTTCAAGGGATACCATTGAGTGAGTCTAATCATCATACATTCCAACCCCATGCTTCTACATGGTCAGATCCAAATAAAGGAGGAGGATATGGTTGGGGGCAATTGTCACACATGTTTGCAGGTGTTTTAAAGATTACTCATCTTGAACCAGATCAAGTATTCTGTCTATCTGTGCCTTCACCAACAAATGTTGATTATACCAATGCAGTTTCTATGAAATTTTCAAATGGTGCAACTGGTTCTTTTTCCGGAAGTGCATTTGTACCAAAAGATTTTGGAGGTACTTTTTATATTACAGTTCATGGCACACTTGGTGTTTTATATTTAGATATGGAAGTAAAAAGAGAACGGTTATTTGTACGTCTGAATAACGGAGATAATATAAATTATGAAATAGAGGAGGGTGATGGTGCATTTAGTTATGGAACTAAAGAAGCATTGAATACTTTTGTTGATTTATGTCTTAATAAAGATGTAAAAAATCATTCAGATGGAGAACTTGCTTTAAAAACAGTAAGAATATTAGAAGCTATGTATAAATCTATTGAAAGTGAAAAATTACAACAAATTTAAATAAGTAAATTAAAGATCAAATACTTTACCGGGATTCAAAATATTATTTGGATCAAAGCTTTTCTTAATTAATTTCATGAGAGGAACATTATCAGGGTGTTGCTTCAGTAAATATTCTTTCTTTTGAAGACCAATACCATGTTCACCTGTAATAGTTCCATCCATCTCTAAAGCTTTATCAATTAATCTATTACTAAATCCTCTAATATATTTGTATTCATTTTGTTTACTTGGATCGTAGACAATGGATACATGAAAATTTCCATCACCAACATGACCAACCATTGGTGCCTTTAATCCCGTATCCCGAAGTTCTGTTTCTGCAAATTTAATACATTCCACTATGTTTGAAATAGGTACACAAACATCAGTGACATACACTCTAATATTATCACCCTGTGCTTTAACAGAATAATACACGTTATGTCTTGCTTTCCAGATTTTGTTTCTTTCTTCTGTATTTGCAGCCCATTTAAATTCACTGCCATTATTATTTTTAGAAATTTCTTCCACTACATCAATTGATTCTTTATTTGAAATCTCGCTGCCATGAAATTCATAGAATAGTGTTGGCAAACTTTCTAAATTTTCTAGATTTGAGTATTTTATACTTATATCCATTTGATCTTTATTTAATAACTCTACTCTTGCAATAGGGACACCATACTGAATGATTTCTTGTGCAGTTAAAACTGCGGAGTCTAGATCAGGGAACTGACAAACAGCACTCATTATGCTCTCTGGTATTGGAGATAATCGAAGATGCACTTCAGTTATTATTCCTAAAGTTCCCTCTGAACCAACAAAAAGGTTAGTAAGATTATACCCTGCAGAGGTTTTTTTGGACCTTGTTCCTGTATTTATAATTTCACCATTGGCCATTACAACGGTTAAACCAAGTACTGTTGTTTTCATAGT
>CABYKC010000035.1 GCA_902519435.1 uncultured Alphaproteobacteria bacterium | reverse complement strand
ATTATTCTCTGTAATTGGAAAATAGTAAAATGAATCTGAAAAAAAATTACCTTTAAGTATATTACAATTAATTGATAAATTACTAAAATTAGCGTTAACAAATAAATTTGATAAACGTTTATTTTTTTTTATTTTAGACGAATTAATATCAATTATCATTTTATTATTTCAAATAATATAGATTTATACAAATTTATATAATAACATTTTTATTTTTGGCGCGCCTGAGAAGAGTCGAACTCCTAACCTTATGATCCGTAGTCATACGCTCTATCCAATTGAGCTACAGGCGCTTCTTATTTTTCAATCCTTTATCAACTTACTATTGAACATTCAATGTTCATGGTACCACCATGGTACCACCATTTATTTATTTTAGCATATTATAGATGGTTTTAAACTGATTAGAACTAAACAATCTCCTTGGTTGGTTTTAGAACTAAAAAGTAACAGCATATATTTGAAAAAATATACCGCACATTATAGCGCCTCCTAAACCAAAAAATAAATATGCCGTAAAAGTTGCTCTATTGACCAGTGACCAAACAGCAGTCATAGCTGGTATACTAGAAATAGCACCTCCCACAAGAAAGGCTAATGCCCCACCTGCACTTAATCCTTGTTCTAGCAATCCTGATACTACAGCGGGAGCTGCATAGGAATTCAGGTAGGCGGGAACACCGATGAATGCTCCGACAACAATAGAAAATAATCCATCTCCTCCCACGATACTTCCGATTAGTTGTGTGGGAATATAAATAATCATGATTGCTTCAAGCAGATAGGCTAGTGTTAACCATTTAAGTAGAAATATTCCATTTGAGGAAAACTCAGACCAGAAAAATTGCATGCGTTGTTTGTCTTGCCAAAACTTCCAAATAGTTTTGTTCGTAAAAGGTTTTACCGAACAGCAACTTTGTGCATTATTCATTACTTTTAATGGAGAGCTAAATAATCCCATTTTTGAAAATATAAAAATACCAAAACCTCCTAATAAACCTAGAAAGAGAGCTGAGAGAGTTTTGGCTATTGCGAATTCCCAGCCAAGCGCAGAGGCAGTGATTAATAATGCAGGCGGGTCTATTAAAGGAGATGACAACCAAAATGCCATAACCGCTGAGAGAGGTACACCTAATGCTAACATACTGGCAATAAATGGAATAACTTCACAAGAACAAAAAGGGGCAAGCCCGCCAACTATAGTGGCCAAAAAAATCATATTAATTTCTCTTCCTTGAAACGATTTGGAAATAATACGTTCAGCACCCGATGCTTTAAGAGAAGCAATTAATAAAATAGCAATCAAGATAAAAGGAATAGTTCCCATTAGAGCAGATAATGCTTTGGTGATGATGGACGGCAAATTACTTATATCCATGATGCCAATAATCAAAACAATAGATAAGGTAATCAACCAGACTGATTTGATTTTTTTATAATTTGAATGAAAAAAATTAGCTGAGATGAAGTTTGCGTAGTTCATGCAGTTTTTCTTTTTGGAGTTTGTTTTTCATTACGACAACATTCCTTTAATACATAGCTTGCAAGTAATTCTGCTTGATGAAAATTTGCGTAAGTAAAAATGGATCGTCCTTTTTTTTCTTGATGGATGAGTTCAGCATTCTCCAAAAATCGTAGATGATGAGCAAGCGTGGAAAGAGGAATATCTAGCTGCTCTTGTATTTCTCCAACCGATAATCCGGTGTTCCCAGCTTTTACGAGTTCTAAAAAAACAGCTAAACGTGGAGTGGAACCAATAGCCTTAAATCCCTTAGCTATTAAATCAATTTTTTTCATAATGATATAACTAGTAATATAGTTATATTAAAATGTCAATTATACGTGTATGAAATCTTTTGGATAATCATATCACTTAACAATCTCCGTGGTTAGTGGTAATAATTCAACTATGACTACTTATGTTGTTTGTGACATAGAAGCAGACGGACCTATTCCTGGACCACATTCTATGATAAGCCTTGGTGCTGTAGCCGTTAATAAAGAAGGAGAAAATTTTGGAGAATGTGAAATTAATTTCTTGCCACTAGAAAATGCCAAACCTCACCCCGCTACTATGCATTGGTTTACAACAGAAGCGCCAGAAGCTTTAAAATATACTCAACATCATCAAGTCTCACCCAAAGAAGGAATGAACAAATTTGGTGATTGGCTTCTTACGTTACCAACCCCACGAATTATGGCTGCTCATCCAGCTCCATTAGATTTTATGTGGATCAATTGGTATATTCAAACTTTTCTTGTAGAACGATTAGAAAAAATTCCTTTCTCTATGCCTTTTTTTGATAAGAATGGACAAGCAGCCTTTGATATCAAATCCTATGCTGCTGCTGTGCTGCAAAAAGATTATAAAGACATAGGTAGAGATGATTACTCTCTAGAATTGCATGATAATACAAAACATACACATAAAGCCATAGATGATGCCAGAGAATATTCAAAATTATTAATTAAACTACTGAATAAAAACAAATAAAACAACCCTATGTTATCAACTTAAACTAATTTAAAACGAGTAGACAATTAATAGACTATAAAAGAAAAACTAAAATAAAATTTATGAAAGTAATGATATAAAATGAACATCCTAGATATTTCATTAATTTTTTCAATTTTAACCTGTAGTTTAGTTACTGGATTTATTTTTACTTACGCTGTTGTTGTAATGCCTGGCTTATCAAAGCTTAATGATAAAGAATTTATAAGAGCATTTCAGGTAACTGACGGTATTATTCAAAAGTGATAAATTTTGCTTTAATTAGAACTTCTCTAGAGCTTAGTGAAGTAGGAATAGGGACTTTAATTTATGCTATTGGAATAGTGTTTTCCGTTTCAACAGGACTTTTTATTGTTGGTAAAATATATAACTACAATTTTGTAATAATAATTTAATTTTTTTTTGTTCTAAAAGTTATTTAATGAAAAATACCTTTTATTTATTAATTATTTTTTTTTCACTAAAATTATATGCTGATGATTATATAATTAATAAACCATATAAATTAGTTCCATCAATTGATGAAAGGTTTAGTGAAATAAATAATAAAGAAATAATTAAAAGCCTTTGTGTATCTAGAAACAAAAATACAATTTCTATTAATCAATTTTTAAATAAGAAGATTCCAAAAAACACAGATGATGAAAATATAAAAGAATGGAATTTTATTCCATTCAGTCTTTTTTCATACATGTCAAAATATTATCAAACTCAAAGTGATTTAGATGCAAAAAATATTAAAGAAGCAATTTTGCATTTAGCAAAAAATAATTATATGACAAAAACTAAGAATAAAAATGATGTTTACTTTATGAACACGCTTTTGAATACAAAAGATAATTTAGATATTATTTTATATTCTTTGTCTGTTTTAAAAATTAATAATCAAATTAATAGTAGTGATTTTGATAAAATATTAAAATGGATAGATAAAGTATATAAGCCCTATAGATCTCATAAAACTATGAATACTAAACAATGTATACATAATGATAAATTCATAGAAAAAAAAGAGACCGGTGGATGTCAAAATCATACTTCTTCAGGTATTCAAGTAAAAACTCTTTATTCAATATTAAAAAACAATAATAACGATTTTATTGATGGTTCTAAATATTATAAATTTATAATTGATGATTTAAAAAAAGATGGAGCATTATGGAAAGAAGCGGTGCGAGGGTCTCATTCTTGGAAGTATTATGCTCATAATTTAAATGATATAATTGGAATAGCTGAAGCGTATTATATTCAAGGTTATGATCTTTATTCCTATAAATCAAAAAAAAATAATAAAAATATTCATGATGCCGTAAAATTCTTTGCTGATGCATTGTCAGATAAAAATTTAATGTTCAACTATGCTAAAGAATTAATTGGACAAGAGGGTCGCACTCAAAATTGGAAAGATTTAACTTATTATAATCAAGTAATAAATGGATATGGTAGCCGTATGCTTTGGTTTTATGCTTATGCTTCACGTTTTCCAAATCATGAAAATGTAACAAAACTATCAAAATATTTTCCTTTGTCTTTTCTAGAAGAAGCAAATAGTCAGCATATGGGATTAAATACTCAATGTTTTTTATCTAAAAAAGGAATAATAAATTCTCAAATTGACATATTTAATAAAAATCCTGCTATAAAAATTAATGATATAGAAAATAATAAATATATCCTTTCTATTATTGTTAAAGATGATGAAAAGGCATACCCACGTGGACTCTATATTATTCAAAAAACTAATAATGTTTTTAAAATAGTTGGTGGAGGAAATAAAAAAACAACTAATAGACAATGGGATAATACAAATAATCCATCTTTCATCGCTTTGGGTAAAAATAAATTTTATATTTATGCAAATTTACTATTAGAAAGCTCAGAGAGTTCTTTAAGTAGAATAACCAATTTTAATAAAATAATTGATCTAAAGAAATTCACCTGGCAATTACAAGAATTTGAGAATTATAATGAAGATGATTATAAACTACTTACCCATATTCTAAGATTAAGTGGAGAAAAAGTAAGATCAAAGGATAAATTACCTTCTAATTTAGACAAAAATTTATATTTTGGTAAAATAAATCAAAATAATAAAGATTATCTTTTCTTAGTTTTTCCTTTTAAAAATAATTGGTGTAATAAAAAAACTGGCAAGTTAGATGGTCAATGGAAGATTGTTAAAAAAGAGATATGTAGCTTTTAAATATGTTGTTCAACTATTTTATTTGTTAGTTTCATAATACGTCCCTATTGCATGGTACCACCATGGTACCACCATGGTACCACCAAGTTTCCAAACGAATAGTATTCGTGATAAAAGAAAAATGAAAAAAGTTAAGAAATTAAAACATTCTTAGTAGCTATGACAAGTAGATCAAAGTCTAGAGAGATCGTATAATTCTGATCCGTAGTCATACGCTCTATCCAATTGAGCTACAGGCGCTCATAATATTATACACTTTATGTAAATCGTATGCTACTTTATAAAAATATTAGCATGCAAATTGTAATAGTATTAATTTCAATAATAATTTTCTCCCAAGTAAGCAATGCAAATATTGGTAAAGAAACTGGTCTAGAAATTCCGAGATACGTTTCTTTAAAATCTGATGATGCAAATATTCGAGTTGGTCCAAGTAAGAATTATCCTATAGAAATAAAATACATAAAAAAAAATTATCCCTTAAAAGTATTAGATGAATATGAAGAATGGAGAAAAGTAGAAGACTTTAAAAGAAATATTGGATGGATTCATAAGAGTTTAATATCAGGT
>CABYKC010000034.1 GCA_902519435.1 uncultured Alphaproteobacteria bacterium | reverse complement strand
CTACTTTCAAATCTCACTGAATTTCAAAAAAAAATAGTAATGCCTCACGAGCAAGTTCTTTCACCAAATAACTAAAAAAACAAGATTATTTAATAGTTAAATACCTTTTTTTTATCTTGATTTTTCGATCAATATAACTTTTAAAAGATATATTAAAGGGAGGAATAGATGAAATTAATTAAATCCTTAATTTTGTCTCTTGCAGTTTTAGTTGGGTTTTCATCAACTTCTAATGCTAGAGATATTACACTTTCAATGTGGACGCATAACCAGCTCTATGTTGATTACTTCAATACTTATCTTGAAGAAGTGCAAGCTGCATTTCCAGATGATAATATTACTTTTGATTTTCAAGTTACGCCCGATATGGCTACAAACAGTTTAACGGCGATTGCTTCAGGTTCTGAACATACTGATCTTTTAGGAATTGAGATAAGTGGTTTTGGTCTTTTTATGGTTGATGATATTATTTCAGACAACTTTGTACCACTAACAGATATGTACGGTGACATGTCTCAATGGAATCCAGGAAAAGTAGCTGCTTGGACTCACACTAATGGTGAGATATATGGAATTGAAAGTGAAGGCTGTTATATGGTCTATTACTACAACCCAAGCATTCTTGAGAGTTATGGTAAATCAGTACCAAAAACTTGGGATGAGTTTATGGAAACTGGAAAAATTTTAGCAAAAGATGGAATTTCAATGATGCTATCTGAGTTAAGATTTATTGGAATGTACCAACAAGCTGGTGGTAAATTCTTCAATGAAGATGGTGAATTTGAAATGGATGAAGATCTTTTCATGGAGGTTTTAAAATTCCAAGAAGAAGCTTTTGCATCCGGAGTAATTAATTATACTACTGACTATTGGGGTCAAACACCTGGTGTTCTTTACAATTCAAAGCAAACTGTAGGAACTATGGCGCCTGACTGGTATAACAACTGTTGTTTACAACCTACAGTTAAGGATACACAATCTGGTGAGTGGAGAGTTGCTCCTCTTCCTACTTGGGGAGATGAAGGATATAAAACTTTTCACTGGGGTGGAACTGGTTTTGCCATTCATAAATCTTCAGAAGCTGTAGACGTTGCTAAAAAGTTACTTGAACTCGCTTACTTCTCATATGAAGGTCAAATTGCAAAATATGATTTCTTCGGAGGAATGCCTACTTTATTGGCTGCTCTTGAAGATCCAAGAATTGCAGATAAAAAATTTGATTTTTATGGAGGTCAAAAATTTGCAGAGCCATTTATTTCAGTAGCAGGGTCAAGTGCTGATGACTATCAGCATGTTGGTCGAGCTATTATTGATAGTGTTTCTCGTGATTTGACAACATTATTAGCAAATGGTGAAATAACTGCTGAGGAAGCTCATGAAAGGTTCATTTCACAGGTTCAGGATGAACTTGACTTTTTATAGACGATAATTTTTTAAAGCAGGGTTTTTACCCTGCTTTTTAAAAATCAAATCAAAATAATAATATGTCAGTTGTGAGTAATAGTAGAAGATTTAGACCCGAAAAGGTTGCGCCGTATTTTTTTATATCGCCATTTTATATTATTTTTACAATTTTTTTTCTTTTACCTACCATAGCTTCTTTTATTTTAGCTTTTTACAAATGGAAGGGTGTAAAGGCTCCTAAACCTAGAGGGTGGGGAAACTTTGAATATTTATTTTTTAAAGACCAAAACTTTTGGGAAACTTTCCAGAATACAGTATTTTATTCTGCTGGCAGTGTATTTATTACTATTCCCCTTGCTCTTTTATTAGCTCTTGCTCTTAATAGTCATAGTTTAAAACTAAAACCTTTTTGGCGTTTAGTATTTTTCTCACCGATTGTTACTTCAGTTGTTGCGGCTGCATTAACTTTCAAGATGATATTAAATAGTGAATTTGGATTACTTAATTATGTAATTGGTTTTATTGGAATTGAACCAATCAATTGGGTTGAGTCTTCAGCTACCTCAAAGTGGTCAGTCATGATGTTAGTAATATGGAGATGGACTGGTTTAACCTGTATTTATTTTTTAGCTGGTTTGCAATTTATAGATAGAACTTTGTATGAAGCAGCAAAAATAGATGGTGCAACGGCATGGCATCAATTTTGGTATGTTACTCTTCCTCAATTAGCACCAGTAACACTATTTGTTTGTATAATTGTTTCTATTGGCTCATTCCAAATATTTGAAGATGTATTTGTTATGTATAGTGGAAATGATGTTCCAACTCACGCTAAATCAATGGTTGTTTACATGATGGAAAGAGGTTTCAATCAACTCAAATTAGGTTTTGGTTCCTCTATTGGTGTATTTATGTTCATCTGTATTTTAGCTATATCATTATTTCAATTTAGATCATTTGCATCAAATTTAGATCAGGATGCAAAAAAAAGTTTTATTGAGAGAATTTTATCTCCTATTATAGATTTTATTGCTAATATTTTTCCAATAGAATCTTCTACTTCTAGTAAAAAATCTTTATCTCCAAAAATTGGTAAATATTCATTAAATTTCATAATAACAATTATTGGTTTGATAACACTTATTCCTTACGCTTTCATGCTTACCTCTTCAGTTAAATCAACAGCAGAAATAATGGCATGGCCACCTATAATGTGGTCTAAAAGTCCTAATTGGGTAAATGTAACAAAATTATTTACTGAGTTTCCAGCAAGTTTATGGATATTCAATTCCTTCTTTGTTGCTATTGCTGTTACAATTCTAACGATCTTTTTATGTACTTTAGCTGGGTATGCGTTTGCAAAATATAATTTTAAGGGAAAAAATAAACTTTTCATATTTATGGTAGCAACTGCAATGATACCTTTTCCAATTATAATGATCCCTCTTTATGTTTTAGTAGGTAGAATGGGAATGAATGATACCTTATCGGGATTAATAGTTCCTTTTATAGCTCCTGCCATAGGAATTTTTATGATGAGACAATTCATAACGTCTGTTCCTGATGAATTAATTCAAGCAGCAAGATCAGATGGGGCTGGTGAGTTTAGAATTTTTTGGCAAATAGTTGTCCCTCTTGTTTGGCCTGGTATTGCCACTCTTGCAATAATTACATTTGTTAATTCATGGAATAGTTTCTTATGGCCTCTTATAATATTACGGGATGACCTTAATTACACTATCCCTCTTGGCATGACGGAAGTATTTGCGCTTAGTGTTGGACAAGAGCCGCAGTATGGACAAGCTATGGCTTTTGCAACCTTAACAACAATTCCAATTATAGTTATTTTTTCTTTTGTTCAAAAATATTACATTGCAGGCTTATCAGCTGGAGCTGTTAAAGGTTAATATGGAAAAAATTAAATGGGGAATTATTGGACCAGGAAGCATAGCAAATAATTTTGCAGACGGACTAAAAGGTTCTTACTCCGGGCAGCTGGTTAGTATAGCAAGTAAAAATGATGATCGCCGAAAAAACTTTGGCGATAAATACGGTATTCATCCAGATTTTAGATTTGATAATTATGATGATATTATAAACTCAGAACATATCGATGCTATTTATATTTCTACACCACATACTTTGCACGCTGAATGGACAATAAAAGCTGCAGGTAAAGGAAAACATGTTCTTTGTGAAAAACCAGGTGCTGTTAATTTAATCGAAGGTAAAAAAATTATAGAGGCAGTAAAAGAAGCTGGAGTATTCTATATGGAAGGCTTTATGTATCGTTGTCATCCTCAAATTCCAAAACTTTTAGAGGTAATAAAAAATAAAACGATAGGAGATATCACATCAATTGAATCCTCTTTTGGTTTTGATATGGGTAAAACTATACCAGATCACAGATTATTTAATAAAAATTTAGCAGGTGGAGGTATTCTTGATGTTGGTCTTTATCCTATTTCTTTTTCTAGATTAATTGCTGGTGTAGCAACTGGTGAAAAATTTTTAGAACCTAAATTTATAGATGCTGAAGCGATAATAGGGGAAACAGGTGTTGATGAAGTTGCGCATGCAAATTTAGAATTTAAAAATAGTATCAAGGCTAAAGTTTCTACAGCAGTTATGGAAAGTATGAAAAATAATGCAGTTATTACTGGGTCGGAAGGTACAATTGAGTTGCCAGATCCATGGATGCCTGGAAGAGAAGGTGGGCCTTACCATGCTAAAATAATTATTAATAAAAATGGTAATGAAGATATTATAGATGTTAAAGGACCAGAGCATTTGTTTTTCTTTGAAGGTGAACTTGCAAGTCAATGTATTGCAAAAGAAAAAACACAACCACCTCATCCAGCAATGACTTGGGAAGATACATTGGGAAATCTTCAAGCTCTTGATACATGGAGAGAGAAAGTAAATTATAAACTACCACAGGATGAAATATGAAATATGATAGAATAGAAGGAATAGATAAAGACATTTCCAAACTGGTTATGGGATGTGATAACCAAGATGAAATTAGCGAAGCTTCAAAGTTGTGGGATCATTGGATTGAAGTCGGTGGTAATATGTTTGATACAGCATTCATCTATGGTGGTGGTAATCACGAAAAAGTTTTAGGACAATGGTTAAAAAACAATAACAACAGAAAAGATGTTTTAATACTTGGCAAAGGTGCTCACACGCCTGATTGCAATCCTGAAGCTATTTCTAAACAATTAACAATCTCTCTTGAAAGAATGAATACTGATTATGTTGATATCTATATTATGCACCGAGATAATACCGATTATCCTGTCGAAGAATTTATGGATGTTTTAAATCAAGAGAAAGAAAAAGGTAGAATAAAAATATTTGGTGGTTCTAACTGGACTATTGAAAGATTTAAAGAAGGAAATGAATGGGCACAAAAAAATAATAAACAAGAAATGTCTATTCTTAATAATAATTTAGCTCTTGCTAAAATGATTAATCCACTTTGGAATGGTTGTTTGTCATCTAATGTTAATGAAACATTAGAGTATCTAAATTCTACTCAAAAATCTCACATGTCTTGGTCTAGTCAGGCAAGAGGTTATTTTTTACCTGATGCTATTACAAAAAAAATTGAAGACAAAATTACTAAAGCAGAAACTTATAGAGCACCAGGTGAGAACTCAAGTGGCCCTATTAGTTGCTATGACAGTGAAGATAATAGAGAAAGAAAAAAAAGAGCTATGGAACTAGCTGAAAAAAAAGGATGTACTGCACATAATATTGCAGCAAGTTGGACCATCAATCAATCTTTTCCCTCATTTGCATTAATTGGGCCAAGAACAATTGATGAGCTTGATACAACACTACCTTGCTTAGATATAGAATTAACAAAAGAAGAAATTAATTGGTTAAATTTAACTTAATTTAGTTTTTTTAATTTTGTGACTTGTTCCTTCATTTAATATTGGCTCAATTAAAGTAGATATTTTTTTTATTGATATATCTTGTTCTAGGTTTTGTAAAATTTTTACAGATTGTCTCCCCATTTCCATTAATGGGTGTGAAATATATGTAAGATTTTGAGAGCTTAAATAACTGTCCTGGTCATTAAATCCTACCACAGAAATATCTTTTCCAATTTCTAATTTCATATC
>CABYKC010000033.1 GCA_902519435.1 uncultured Alphaproteobacteria bacterium | reverse complement strand
TATTTTTAAAAAATAAGATTCGTGAACTTATTTTAGAAATAAATAAAAATATATCAACTTCACAAATTAATAAGTGGTTAAATCATGTTGTTGAAAATAATTCTCACCCAAGAATAAATGGAAAAGAAGTTAAATTTAAATATGGCACTCAGGTTTCAAAAAGTCCTTTAACAATAAAAATTTTTTCAAATTTTTCTAAAGAAATATCTAATTCATATAAAAGATATTTGCTTAATAATTTTTATAATTTCTTTAAAATTAAAAGTAGAAATTTAAAAATTTTATTTTCTAAATCTAAGAACCCTTATGATTAGTCATTATTGATCTGTACTTGTATAACTCTCAATAATATTATTATTATATTCAGAAATTTGCATGAGAATATTTGAATTTTCTACAAAAAATAGATGAAAATTTCTCAATATCTCTACATCATCATTATCGGTTAAATACAACACACTACTATAAATTATATATGAAAATAAAATGCCGTATAGGATTCCAAAAAATTTATCAAATATTACTCCTAAAATTTGTTTATCTAAGTCACTATTTAAAAATTTTCTTATTCTTTTCAATATAATTAAACTAATTAAGAAAATTATTGGTATTGAAATAATTATACTAATAGTGCTTACAAACTGTTCAAATCTTTGTAAAAAATTAATATTTAAGAGTTGTTCACTCAAAAAATCTGAAAGATATTGATAACTATATATGGTTACAAATACAGAACCAACCCATGTTAATAACCCTAATATAGAATTAATAAATCCTTTCCAAAAACTAAAAATGATAATTATTGCAGTTAAAATTAATACTACATAATCGAAAAATATTAATTCAAAGTTTAAAAAAGTCATTTTTGATATTTCAATATTGATGGTAAAGTAATTAACACTCCTATCATAGCAAATATCATTGCTAAACTAGTAAATAGACCAAAATAAACTGTAGGAACAAAGTTTGATAGACAAAGAGTAAGGAAACCTGAAGTTATTGCAATAGATGTAATTAAAACTGCATTACCTACAGTTAAATGTGTTTTTTCAATCACTTCACTATGATTTCTTCCTAATCTTAGATTTTCCTTGTAACGATAGATATAATGTATTGTATTATCAACGGCTATACCAATTGATATTGCTGCAATTGTGATTGTCATTATATCAAGTGGTATTTTAAGCAATCCAATTAAACCCAGAATAAAAGTTGAAGCAAAAATATTCGGAATTATTCCAATAATACTTAATTTTAAAGATCTAAATAATATTACAAACATTATAAAAATAGCTAAAATTACAAAACCTAAGGATTTTATTTGTGAGCTAAATAAGGATTTTAACATGTTATTATATAATACTAATAGACCGTTAACTTTAAATTCTTCCAAGTTATCAAATTCATTCAATAAAAAAGAATTAATTTCATTAATAAGATCATTTCTTTTAATATCTTTCGAATCTTTGACTCTTGTAGAAATTTTTATCATGTTTTTTTCAACATTTAGATAAGGATCAATTAAATCAGTTTTATAATCAATAGGTATTTCATTATATAATACTGATAATTCAAACATTGATAAATCACTTTTGTTTATTTGGTTTGCGGTATCTATCAGTGAATAAATTGAAGTAACTTTCCCAATTTCTATTCTACTTTCTAAATATTGATGAGCAAATTTGATTGTTTCAATTTTTTCATTTGTGAACCAAATATTATTTTCTTCTCCAAACAGATCATCTGAGAAAAAATCATCTTCAATTTCTAAATCATCATCTACTTCAACTTTAGTTGTTGCATCAATTATTTGATTATCATTTTTGAATTTAAGAATAATGTCTAATGGTGTAGTTCCGCCTAATTCATTATCTATAAGATACATTCCTTTATAGATTTCTGTATTTTTTTTAAAATATTTTATAAATGAGTTTTCAACATTTAGATTGGTGATTCCATATAGAGATATTAAAAATATTAAAATGTTTAATCCAAGAATATATCTACTATTCTTATATGCAAAAGGATAAAAAGATTTTAAAAAAGTCAAATTTAGAGAATAGTTTTTTTCCTCCTTTGAAAAGAGAGAAACAATTATAGGTAAGATTACAAATGATGAAATTAAAACTATTAATAATGCTATTATCATTATGATTCCAAAATCAATTACAGGTTTAATGTCTGATATTACTAGTGACACAAAGGCTACAATTGTAGTTAGAAAAGTATAAAAACAAGGCCAAAACATCATTCTAAAATTTTCAATAATATTTATGTCTCTTTGTAAATAATTATTCATTATATGAACATTCATGGAAATAGATAAAACAAACATTAAGGATAAGAAGTTTGCTGAAACTGCTGTAATTTCAAAATTAATAAAACCAGCTAAACCTATTGACAAATAAACTGCACTAATTGAGGCAAATAAAATAGCAAACACCCATTTGATTCTTCTAAAAATTATGAAAAGAATTAAAATTATAATTAAAAGAACAATTAGACCGAATGTTAAAATATCATTTTTCACATAAGAAATAACATCGCTTGATATCATATCTACCCCGCCTAAATAGTATGTAAAATCTTTATTGCTATTATTAATAATATTTCTTATTTTTTTAATTAATTCATTTCTTTCTTTGTCTATTTCTGTTTTTATATTGTAATATTTTCCTTGAGATAGGTATAAATTTTTGTTTTCTTTAAGATCAAGAGCTTTATTGTTTTCATTAAGGAATATTACAATAGAAGTTATATTTTTATTCTCATTTATAATTTGATCACTATAGATAGGACTCTTTGAAAATTCATTTAGAACATCTTCAATTTCTAAATTTGTATCTAATATTGTTTCATAATTTTCATTTGCTAAATCTAAAAGGTTAGTTTTATTTAAAAGAAGAATAGGTGCTTTATTAATGTTAAAAACAGAATACACCTCTGGTAAATCAGAGATTTTTTGGCTAATTTTCTCTACTTCATTTAATAATGCTCTATTTATTATATCATTTCCTTTTACGGCTATAACAAGACTACTTTTTGTAGGAAATAGATTCTGATAATAAGAGAAATATTTAAAATCATCATCATTTTGTGATACTAAACTATCAGAAGATGCGTCAATTCTAAAATCTTTGATATAAAAACTGGATAAGATCAGAGAGAAAATAAACAAAATTGAAAAAATTATTTTTAATTGTTTACTCATAATTTCTATAAACTCTATTGCCAATAGATGTCAAAACTTCGTTTGATATTGTTTTGCATTTTTTAGCAAATTTATCTAATTTGTGTTCATCATTAATTAAATCTAAATACATCCCTACTTTTAAATCATGACTAGATTTAGATATGTCGACTGTAAATGAATCCATTGAAATTCTCCCAATAATTTTATATTTTTCTTTTTTAAAATAAACTAAACCTTTATTGCTTAATAATCTAGGTATACCATCTTCATAACCAAGGCCAATTATTGCTACTTTTATTTTATTTTTTGTTTTATAAGTACGATTATAACCAACATATTTATTTTTTTGTATATTTTTGATTTGAATTATTTTACCCTTCAAATTGACTACATTTTTAATTTTTGTCTCTAATTTTTTATTTTCAAAACCACCATAAATGCCTATTCCTGGCCTAATCATATCATATAGGTATGATTTATTTAGAATTGAACCATGAGAATTTGCTAAGCTAAGTTTAATATTATTGTAATTTTTTTTTAATATCGAATTAAAAAAATTATTTTGTTTTAGATTATATTTATTTTTGTACTCATCAGCACTTGACAAATGACTTATGACTAGTTTCAAAAAACGATTGTTAAAATTCAATTTATGAACATCTTCAACTGGAATACCTAATCTATTTATTCCTGTATCTATATGAATTGCAAAGTCTATTTTGTAATTTATAATTCTTTTATATTCATTAATAGAATTTATTACAGGTGTTAAATTTCCGCTTGTAAATTTATTCAATTGATAATTTTGCAAACCATTTAGAACAAAGATTTTAATTGATTTATTTTTATTTTTTAATCTTAATCCTTCATCTAAAGTTGCTACAAAAAAATGTTTACAACCTTTTTTTACTAAAATTTTAAATATTTTTTTATATCCTAAACCGTAAGCATCCGCTTTAATTGTTGGAGCAACAATAAGATTTTTTTTAAGTTTTTTAAAAAAATTATAATTATAAATTAAGTTTTTTGTATTAATGTTTAAAATACCACTTTCGTTAATCACTCAATAATATTATCATAATCTTTGGTTGTTAAGTCACTGAATTTTGTATAATTTGCATCAAAATGCATTTTGATTGAACCAATAGGTCCATGTCTTTGTTTAGCAATAATAATTTCCGCTTTATTGTAATTTTCGTTAGTTAATTGTTGCCATCTAGAGACTCTTTCGTTGTATTTCATATCATCTTCTTCAGATTTTCTAATTGGCTCTAATCTCTCTAAATAATAACTTTCTCTATAGATAAACATTACAACATCTGAGTCTTGTTCAATTGTACCACTTTCTCTTAAATCTGATAGTTGAGGCCTTTTATCTTCTCTCTGTTCAACTTGTCTAGAAAGCTGTGAAAGCGCAATAATTGGAATATTAAGTTCTTTAGCTATAGACTTAAGCCCCCTGGTTATTTCTGAAATTTCCTGAACTCTTCCATCATTTCTATTATTCGAAGAAGCAGACATCAACTGCAAATAATCAATTATTATTAAATTAATATCATGAATTCTTTTTAATCTTCTAGCTCTAGCTCTTAGTGTTGGTATCGTCAAAACAGGATTATCATCAATTATAAGGTTAAGATTTTCTAAGTCTGAAGAAGTTTTTGCAATTTTATTAAAATCGTCTTTATTTAGTTCAGCTTTTCTCATTTTATCTCCAGATATTTTTGTTTGCTCTGCTAATATTCTAGTTGCTAGTTGCTCAGATGACATTTCTAAAGAAAAAAAAGCAACTTTACCGCCATCTACAATTTTTTTATTATCAAATTCATCTTTTTCTTCCTGATATTTAATGGCGCAGTTGAATGCAATATTTGTTCCTAATGCAGTCTTACCCATAGAAGGTCTACCTGCAATTATTATTAAATCAGATTTGTGTAATCCGCCTAATTTATTATCTAGGTCTCTAAAACCTGTTGGTACACCTGCAATTTTACCCTCTCTTTTATAAGCTTCACTAATTATTTCTACGGCACCTTGCAAAGCATTTCCAAAATTTACAAATGACCTTTCTGAATTTCCGCTTTGTGATAAATTAAATAAATCATTTTCTGCAATTTCAATCAAATTTTCAGCTGACTCGCTGGTATTTGAATTTGTTTCCTGGATTATGTTATGCGCTACACTAATCAAATTTCTTTTGACATATAAATCGTATACTATTCTACCATAATTATATGTATTGTGTGTAGAAGGAGTGCTATCCTTAAGTTGATTTAAAAAATTAACTTTATTTAATTTTTCATTATCCTCTGGTAAGTAATTTTTAAGGGTTATTGGAGAAACTAAAACATTTTTGTCAAGTAACTTGCTAATTGTTGAGAAAATTATTTTGTTAGTTTCATCAACAAAGTGATTTTCATTAAGAAAATCTGATACTTTTTCATAATTTTTGTTATCCCACAATATACATCCAATAACTGCTAATTCAGCATCAGTGTTAGAGTAAGTACTTTCTAGATTTGAAGGATTTTGATTTGAGCTTAGTAATTCAACTGACATTAATACTCAATAAACTATCTAAAAAAAATCAACAACAACTTCAGATAAAATTAGGTTTATAACTTTTTAATTGTGTGAATAAATTAATTTTTATTTACAATTATTAAAAATTCTTCCATTATATTTTCATAAGGATTAATTTCAATAATGTGTTCACCAATTGACT
>CABYKC010000032.1 GCA_902519435.1 uncultured Alphaproteobacteria bacterium | reverse complement strand
AAAGGGATTTAAAATTGGCTGGGGCGGTAGGATTCGAACCTACGAATGCCGACTCCAAAAACCGGTGCCTTACCGCTTGGCGACGCCCCAAATTATGATTACTCTCTAGTATTTAGCTTAAAATAAGTCAAATTCTTCAAGTGCGACATTACCATAAAAAAGAACAAAAAGCAGAAAAAGTGATCAGTATTGATTCAAAGCAAGGGATTTACATTTTTAAAGCTAAAACTATTTAATTTTTATGAGAAAATTACTTTCTACAATTATATTTTTATCAATATTTTTATTCATTTCTCAAGTCAATGCGAACACAGAAAAGTTGTACGAAAGACTTGTTAATGATTGGTCAACTATTTTCCCTGATGGGAATAGAAATGCAGCAGGACCAAGATTTTTTAAATATATTTTAGATCAAAACTTAGAATATGAAGAGTTTATGCAATTTAATAAGTTATACTGTGCTGTTTCAGGTTCCATAATTCCTCCAGATGCTCAACCAGATGAAATTTTTCTCACTAATTTAGAAAATGATGAAAGAATTTGTGGTCAATATTATAAATGTTGTTGGCCTTGCTTATGCGATGTAATGAAATATTCAGAAACGAAAAAAATCAACATTGATTTTAAAGATCAATCAAAAGACATTTATACAATCGTTATTGATAATCCATGTAATAAAAATGATTTTCCCGAACTTGTTAATAGAGATTATTTTTGCGAAGGTAATGAATTAAATAAAGAATATACATACTCAGTAGATAATAAACTTGTTATTGGAGTATTACATAATGCAAAGATATGTGATGCTTACGATATTGATTACATAAAAAATGACCAAATAACTGGACCCATGTGCGAAGCTAGAAATAGTATGCCTCTTGAAGAACTTAATTTTGGAATGGGCGATATTTTTATTAGATTAGCAAATTGACAATACTTGAAATGCGTAAGTTAATTTTTATTTTAATTACATTGATACCTTCTATGGCTAAGGCAGAATTTTTTTCTAATATTTCAGATATAATTGAAAATAATAACGATCGATTAAGTTATGGAGTTTCAGTAACTGACTTTAATAAAGATGGAACCTTTGAATTTATTGTTGCAGGTTTTGGTTACTCTAATTTAGCTCTTAGCTATAAAAATGGAAAACTAATTAACATAATTCAAGATCCTTTATTCATTGATGAAGATAGGAATACTATTGGTGTATCTGCTTGTGATATTGATCAGGATGGTTTTGAGGAAATTTATTTCTTAAATACTGATACGTACAGTGGAGAAAAAAAATACTCTGATAGATTACTAGATAACAATAACAAAATATTCGATTATTTTGAGTTAGAAAAAAATTTAGAAAATTTAAATTTAACCGCAGGCAGATCTGTTGTTTGTGTAGATAGAAATGGATTAGGAAAGTACGGCATATATGTTGCTAATTATGGAGGTCCTACTAGATTTTATGAAATTGAAGAAAACGAAGTTGAAGATTTAGCTCCAATGCTTGGAATAGATCAAATAACTGGAGGTAGAGCGGTAATTTCAGGACATATAGTTTCTGATAATATGGATATATTTGCAGCTAATGAAAGGGGTCCAAATTTTTTATATAAAAATATTAATGGTAATTTTAATGATATTGCAATTGAAAAAAATGTGCAAGATACTTTTCAAAATGGTCGAGGAACTGCTTTAACTGATTTTTTGTATAGAGGTGAACTTGATATTATAACAAGTAACTGGGAGGGATATCACCGTATTTTTGTAAAACAAAAAGAATCCTTTCTCGATATGTCCTCATTAGATTTTAGATCACCAAGTAGAATACGAACAGTTATATCGGCTGATTTTGATAATGATGGTTATGATGAAATTTTTTTAAATAACATCGGTCAACCAAATAAACTCTTTCGTATTCTTGGTGAAGGAAACTTAGAAGAAATCAAATTAGACGAAGCACTTGAAGCACAAGGTCTAGGAACTGGTGCTGCTGTTGCCGATATTGATGGAGATGGAATTTTGGAATTACTTATTTCTCATGGTGAATCTGGAGCTCAGCCGCTAAGTTTATTTAAAGCAAATGTGTTAAACACTAATTATATTAGAATTAAACCTCTCAACACTTTTGGTGCTCCAGCTAGAGGTGCCACTGTTACTTTACATACGAATTTAAGAAATCATGCCAAGACTATTGATGCAGGTTCAGGATATTTATGTCAAATGGAACCTGTAGCACATTACGGTTTACGTGAAGGTGAAGTCATTAAAAATATTACAATTAAATGGACTAATGGCACAATTGATAGTTATGAAATTAATGATATAAATAATACATTCGAATTTAAACAAGGAATATAAATTAAATGTCTGTTGCTGAAACATTAAAAAAACCAGCTCCACGTTTTCATTGGAAATGTAAACATACATGGAGAAGAAGTGCTAAAAATACTGCTTGGTGTTTGCTAGGATGTAGTATTGGCGATTTTGGAACCATACTCTATTTTCAATTAACTGGCATTCCTTGGCCTACTCTTTATATTATGATCCTAGCAATCATTAATGGTATTATTACTAGCATCATTTTAGAGACTGTCGTTTTATCAAGACAAATGATTATCAGCAAAGCTTTTAAAACAGCCATAGGAATGAGTTTAATCTCAATGGTGTCTATGGAAATAGCCATGAATGCAGTTGACTGGATTATTATGGGTGGCGCTAAACTTGTATGGTGGGTAATACCTATAATGCTTCTTGCAGGCTTTCTAACGCCGTGGCCATATAATTATTACAGATTAAAAAAATATAATATTGCCTGCCATTAATTAAATTAATTCACAAATGAATATTGAAATTAGTTTAAACAAACATATCTGATTTTAATGATTAGAATATTACTTACATTATTATTTATTAGTTCTGGTGTATTTGCTGCTGCAAGTTCAGACGACAGTAGCTCAAGTATATCTGCAGGTGAACAAGTTAATAAACTTTACGATAAAGCGTATGAATTAGTTTATTACAAGAAATTTGATAAATCGATCAAATTGCTTGAAAAAATGGCTAAGCGTAAAGATCTTGGTGATAAAAAAGCTGATGTGTATAATTTACTTGGATTTAGTTACAGAAAACATAGTGAGCCAAATTTAGACAAAGCTTTCGATGCATATCAAATTGCATTAGAGACAAACCCTGAACATTTAGGGGCACACGAATATCTAGGTGAGCTTTACATCACCCTTGGAAAGATGAATAAAGCAAATGAAATGTTGTTAAAATTAGAAACTTTAGCTGGAACTAATTCTATGGAATATAGAAAATTAAAATCAGCAATTGATAATTCTTAACTATTACAATTGCTCTTTATGAAGAGCAATTTAACCTATGATAATTTATACTCTTAATTTTTTATTAGCAGTCTTAATAGGATCTATGACTTTCTTTATGGCTGTTGTATCACCCTCAGTCTTTGCCACTTTAAGTACTAATGCTAGTAGTAAATTGTTAAGAACAATTTTTCCTCGAATGTTTTTATTTGGATTTATAATAGCCATTTTATCTTTAGTCCTTTGTTATATTTCAGGTAATATTTTAAATTCTATTTTATTAATAATAGTGGCTATGAGTTTTATTATTAATCGAAATTATTTAACACCAAAAATTAATGATTTTAGAGATAAAGAATTAGAAGGTGATAAAAAAGCATCTTCAAGTTTTAAATATATGCATTTGCTTTCAGTTTTATTATTTGTATTGAATTTTGTTATTTTAATTGGGATCGTGATTAATAATTACTTTAATTATAATTTATAAACTTTATCCTGTCCCACAGGATAAATACTCAAATTTTTCTTACCCAATACATTGCTTATTTCCTTAGAATTGATATCCAACCCACCTGTTAAAATTCCAAAACTTGGTAAAATGAATATTTTTTCATTATGCACAAAGGATGTTTTAAAAATAGTTTTCCCTCTGTGTACAATTTTTACTTTTGGATGATAGTGACCACAAATTTGAAATAAAGGTGTTTCGATAGGTATGTGTGTAAACAAAAATTTATCAATTTCATAATTTGTAAAATTTTTAAAACCTTCAATTTGTATATTTTTATCATGATTACCCTTGATCCATATGAAATCAGTATTTTCCATATATTGACTAAGATTTTTATGATCTTGATCTTTTAAACTTAAAGTTGAAAAAATATCGTGTAACAAATCTCCAACTATAATTAAATTACTTGGTTTAATCTTATCTAAGCTAAAAAATAGTTCGTTTAATATTTCTTTGGTATCATATGGAGGTAAGAATTGCTTATTCTTTGCATAACTAATAGATTTTCCAATATGTAAATCTGATACAATCAGGGTATTTAGTCTTTTCCAATAAAGAGATTTATTTGAGAAAGCATAAAATTCTTCATCACCAAAATTAATTAATTGATAGTACATTAGCCTCTTTTAATATTTCATTTTCTAAATCTTCTAAAATATATTCATCAGTTTC
Source organism: uncultured Alphaproteobacteria bacterium (assembly GCA_902519435.1). Next base: position 1,518 of record CABYKC010000032.1, on the reverse strand, counting down.
CTTTTTTGATAAATTTTCTCTATTTATTTCAAGAATAATTGGAACAGCCAATGGTGATATACTTGTTAGTTTCTTTAATATAATTTTTTTATCAATTTTTTTTAAGATTTCTCTAAGTCTATCATAATCAATCATATTCTTTTTTGCATCTTCGTATGATGATTGTAGAAGAATGTGATCTGGTTCATTTTTTTTTAGTACTGTATAAATTAGATCAGAACTAAATAAAACTTGCTTTCCAGTTTTTTCCATTCCTGGCAACCTTCTTTCTATTAAACAAGAGATAATTGCGTTATCTCTAAACAATCTTTTGACTATTGAAGTTTCTTCAAGATAATTATCCAAATGTTTGTCTAATAATCCTATATTTAGAATTGTTTTAATTTCTTTAACTTCTTTTAAAGACCACAAAACAATAGCATAGTCATTCGCAACAAAACCTAAAGGTTTATAATCAAATTCCTTAAAGCCTCTAAGCAATAAAAACCCTAGTGTTTGATTGGCATGCCATCCCGCAAAAGTATAGATAACAGTATAAAAATTTTTTTTTCGAGGGAATTGTTCCACTAGATATTCATCTTTTTTTGGGATTGTAGAAATATTTTTTTGTCTTTTTAACCATTCAGTAATTTGATCTGGATATAAATCCCACATATTACTTTTTGATAATAAAGCCCTGACGGAGTTAGCTAAATTTGTTGATAAGGGCATTCTGCCTCCAGAGTATGATGGAATTTTTGAAATTAAGGATTTACTTCTTTTAACTTGTACTAAATTATTTTTCATTGATTGAAATTCTAAAACTTGACCAGCAAATATAAATGAATCACCTTGAGAAAGATTTTGAATAAAAACTTCTTCTATATTACCTAACGTTTTTGTTCCAAGTTTTATTTTTAACATCGGATTTTCAATAATTGTTCCAACATTCATACGATATTTTCGTGTTTCTCTTCTATTTACTAGCTTATAAATATTTTTATTTTCTCTCAATTGGAAGATTCTCTTAAATTGATCATAATTCTTTAAAACATATCCGCCATCTTGTATGAGATTAATCAATTGTTTAAAATCATTAAGTTTTAATTTTTTGTATGGATATGCTTTGATAATTTCTTTGTAGAGATCATTAATATCAAATTGCCCCGCACAAGCAGTTGCAAAAATATGTTGAGCTACAACATCAAAACTTCCTTCTTTTAAATCTATTTGATCTAAGTTATTTTTTTTTATTTCTTCAATAGCAGCTTTTGCTTCGATAAATTCAAAACGATTAGTGGGTACTAAAATTGCTTTTGAAGGTGTATTTAAATTATGATTTGATCTTCCCACACGCTGTAATAATCTATTAATTCCCTTTGGTGCTCCAACTTGAATAATTTTTTCTACATCTCCATAATCTAATCCGAGTTCTAAAGAAGAGGTCGCAACAACACAGTCAACCAATCCTTTGCTAAGATTATTTTCTACTTTTAAACGTAAGTTTTTTTCTAATGAACCGTGGTGAACAGCAATTTT
>CABYKC010000031.1 GCA_902519435.1 uncultured Alphaproteobacteria bacterium | reverse complement strand
TATTTTGATCTAGGTATTAATAACTCAAAAGTCTCATTTTCATCTAATGATGTTATAATCACTCTTCGTTTATTTTTGTAGTCCTTACCAAAAGATATTTTTCCATCTATCTCACACATTATTGCGGGATCTTTTGGCTTTCTTGCCTCAAATAATTCAGCAACTCTTGGTAATCCTCCAGTTATATCTTTTGTTTTTGATGATTCTTTTGGAATTCTAGCAATAACTTGGCCTGCTGATACTTGTTGTTCATCTTCGACACTTAATATGGAGTCGATTGACATTGGATAATTTGATATGTTCAAATTTTCATCACTTTTATCTGTAAGATTATCTAATATATTTATTGCGGGTTTAAAATTTTTACTTTTTAGATTTTGACTCCAGTCTATAACTATTTTACTGGATATACCGGTAGTATCATCAATTGATTCTCTGAAAGAAACACCTTGTTTTAAGTCAACATATTTAACAAAACCATTTTTTTCAGAAATAATAGGAAGCGTGTAAGGATCCCATTCTGCAAGTAATTGATTATTTTCAACATTATCTCCATCCTTTACATGTATTTTTGAACCAAAAGGAATGTTTGAAGAATATTTAACAGTATTTTCATCAGAAATTTTTATTTTTCCATTCCTACTTAGCACAATTTTATTTTTAAAACGATCTTCAATAACTTTTATATTTTCAAATTTTACAATACCTTCTACTGGAGAAGTAGCATTAGATTGTTCAACAGATGAACTTGCAGCTCCACCAATATGAAAAGTTCTCATTGTAAGCTGAGTGCCAGGTTCACCAATTGACTGAGCTGCTATAATTCCTACTGCCTCTCCAACATTGACAGCTGTCCCTCTTGCAAGATCTCTACCATAACATTTTGAACAGATACCATCTTCTGTTTCACAAGTTAAAACTGATCTAATTTTCAAAGATCTTATGCCAAGTTTAGAGATAGGGTCTAGATGTTTCTCTGTAATTATATTGCCAGCATTTACTATTATATCTTTATTTTCATCTAACACATCTTCAACAGGAGTTCTGCCCAATATTCTCTCAGTTAATGGAGATGTAATATTTCCAGATTCAACAATCTCTTCAACGATGACTCCATTTTTAGTATTACAATCTTCTTCACGTATGACTGCATCTTGAGCAACATCAACTAGCCTTCTAGTTAGGTAGCCACTACTAGCTGTTTTTAAAGCGGTATCTGCAAGACCTTTTCTTGCTCCATGTGTAGAAGTAAAATACTCTAAAACCGATAACCCCTCTTTAAAATTAGATTTGATTGGATTTTCAATAATTTCACCAGAAGGCTTAGCCATTAGACCTCGCATTCCTGATAATTGTTTTAATTGAGCTGCTGATCCCCTAGCTCCTGAATGAGCCATCATATATACAGAATTTATTGGTTGATCATCTGATGGATTTGAAATAACATCTAGCATTTTATCTGCAACTTTATTAGTGCATTCTGACCAAGCATCGACTACCTTATTATACTTTTCACCTTGGGTAATTAATCCGTCTTGATATTGATTTTCATATTCTTGAACTTTAATCTGAGTCTCTCTTAGTAAATCATCTTTATCAGAAGGTATTATAAGATCGTCCTTTCCAAATGAGATACCAGCTATAGCAGCATATTTAAAACCAATTTGCATTATATGGTCTGCAAATAAAACTGTCTCTTTTTGTCCGCAAAACCTATATACTGTATCAATTATATTGCTTACCTCTTTTTTAGTTAGAACTTTATTAATCATTTCAAAATCAATATTCTTATTTTTAGGCAAGATATTTCCTAAGATCATTCTACCAGGGGTTGTCTCAACTGTTACTAACTCTCCTTGGTAATTAAAAATTCTTGATTTAATTTTTGTATGTAAACTAATTTCCTCATTCTCTATTGCTTTCAAAATTTCGTTTAAGTCTATAAAGAATCTTCCTTCACCAATTTGATTATCACGAATAATAGATAAATAATATATACCTAAAACAATATCTTGTGATGGAACTATAATAGGTTTACCACTTGAAGGTGATAAAATATTGTTTGTACTCATCATTAGAACTCTTGCCTCCAATTGTGCTTCAAGACTAAGAGGAACATGAACAGCCATTTGATCACCATCAAAATCTGCATTGAATGCTGTACATACTAGAGGGTGAAGTTGTATTGATTTTCCTTCAATCAAGGTTGGTTCAAAAGCTTGTATTCCTAGCCTGTGTAATGTTGGTGCTCTATTAAGGAGAACTGGATGTTCACGAATTACTTCTTCTAAAATATCCCAGACTCTGGAATCTTCTTTTTCAACAAGTTTTTTTGCTGCTTTAATGGTATTGGCCCAGCCATAAATATCTAATTTATGAAAAATGAAAGGTTTGAAAAGTTCAAGTGCCATTTTTTTTGGGATCCCACATTGATGAAGTTTCAAGTTAGGCCCAACAACTATTACTGATCTACCAGAATAATCTACTCTTTTTCCAAGAAGGTTTTGTCTAAACCTTCCTTGTTTACCTTTTAACATGTCTGATAGAGATTTTAGAGGTCTTTTATTTGTTGAAGTAATAACTCTACCTCTTCTTCCATTATCAAATAAGGCGTCTACTGACTCTTGTAGCATTCTCTTCTCATTTCTGACAATTATATCGGGAGCTCTCAAATCAATTAACCTTTTAAGTCTGTTGTTTCTATTTATAACTCTTCTATACAAATCGTTTAGATCACTAGTTGCAAACCTACCACCATCAAGAGGAACAAGTGGTCTTAGTTCTGGTGGAATTACTGGTAACACCCTCATAATCATCCACTCTGGTTTATTTTTTGATGTTATAAAGGATTCTAATAACTTTAATCTTTTAGTAATTTTTGTTTTTTTTAATTCAGATTTTGTTTCTGTTAACTCAATTTTTAACTGATTATAATCTGTCTCTAAATCAATACTTAATAACATTTGTTCGATCGCTTCTGCTCCAATTGCTGCGCTAAATGAATCTTCACCGTACTCATCTTGGTATTCGATAAACTGTTCCTCGGAAATTATGTCGCCCTTTTTTAAATCTGTTAGTCCTGGTTCAACAACTATAAATTGTTCAAAATATAATACTTTTTCAAGATTTTTAATTGTCATATCTAATAAAGTTGCAATTCTGCTTGGTAAAGATTTCATAAACCAAATATGAGATACAGGTGCAGCTAACTCTATATGACCCATTCTGTCTCTTCTTACCTTTGAAAGTGTAACTTCTACACCACACTTTTCGCAAATTATTCCTCTAAACTTCATTCTTTTATATTTTCCACAAAGACATTCATAATCTTTTACTGGTCCAAAAATTCTTGAGCAAAAAAGTCCATCTTTTTCAGGTTTGAAAGTTCTATAATTTATTGTTTCAGGTTTTTTAATTTCTCCAAAAGACCAAGATCTTATATCATCCGGACTAGCTATTGAGATTTTTAAGCTGTTAAAATTTTGAACGCCTTGGTTTAAATTGAAAATATTAGTAAGTTCTTTATTCATTTGATCCTATTAAATTGCTTGTGTTGTTATCTTTTGTAGTTTCCTTAAAATCTAAATTTAAACCTAGTGATCTTAATTCCTTAACCATTACATTAAATGACTCAGGAGTTCCAGATTCAAAATTGTTATCACCCTTAACAATAGATTCGTAAACTTTAGTTCTTCCTGCTACATCATCAGATTTTATTGTGAGAATTTCTTGAAGTGTGTAAGCTGCTCCATAAGCTTCAAGTGCCCAAACTTCCATTTCACCAAATCTTTGACCTCCAAACTGTGCTTTACCACCAAGAGGTTGCTGAGTAACCAAACTGTAGGGCCCTATAGACCTTGCATGGATTTTTTCATCCACAAGATGGTGGAGTTTTAGCATATACATGTATCCCACAGTTACAGGTCTTTCAAATTTTTTACCAGAAACACCATCATATAATACTTCTTGACCAGTACTGGAAACACCAGATTGGGATAGTAAACCAGTAATATCTTTTTCTTTTGCTCCATCGAAAACAGGTGTAGCAAATGGAATGCCGTCTTTAATATTATTTCCAAGTTCAAGTATTTCATCATCATTCATATCTCTAATAATTTTTTGATGTTTTTCCAAATTATAAATTTCTAGTAATTTATTTCTTAAGTTATTTGTTTGACCCTCAGATTGGATATTTTTAATCATTTCATTAACTTGTCTTCCCAATGAAGCTGAGGCCCAACCTAAATGTGTTTCAAGAATTTGACCAATGTTCATTCTACTCGGAACACCTAAAGGATTTAAAACAATATCAACGGGAGTTCCATCCTCAAGATAAGGCATGTCCTCTACAGGACAAATTTTTGAAATAACTCCCTTGTTACCATGTCTTCCTGCCATTTTATCTCCTGGCTGAAGTTTACGTTTGACAGAAATAAATACTTTAATTAATTTTAAAACACCCGGTAGTAATTCATCTCCACTTTGTATTTTATCAATTTTATTTTCAAATTTTTGATTAATGTTTCCTAGTTGATTTTCATAATTTTTTACTAAAGTTTCAATTTGATTAGTTTTTTTATCATCTGAAATATTAATTTTTAACAATTCACTTAAATTTAAGTTTTCTATCTGCTCATATTTTATTGCTGTGTTTTTTGTTAAATTATCATTTCCAGAAATAAAATTTTGATTTATCAGTAATTCTCTAAGATGATTTCCAAAGCTTTTTTCAAGTATTTTTAATTCATCATCTCTATCTCTAGCTATAACTTCAATTTGATGATTTTCAATACTAATAGCTCTCTCATCTTTTTCTATACCCCGTCTAGAAAATACTCTTATTTCAACAACTGTGCCTTTAACTCCTGGTGGTACTCTTAAGCTGGTATCTTTAACATCGGCAGCTTTTTCTCCAAATATTGCTCTAAGTAATTTTTCTTCAGGAGTCATTGGAGACTCGCCTTTTGGTGTTACTTTTCCAACTAAGATGTCTCCAGAACTAACTTCAGCTCCAACATATACAATACCTGTTTCATCCAAATTTATTAACATCTCCTCACTGGCATTGGGTATATCTCTTGTTATCTCTTCTGGACCTAATTTTGTATCTCTCGACATAACTTCAAACTCTTCGACATGTATAGAAGTAAAAACATCATCTTGAACTACTTTTTCTGAAATTAAAATTGAGTCCTCAAAATTATATCCATTCCAAGGCATGAATGCAGCGAGAACATTTCTTCCAAGAGCGAGTTCACCTAAATCTGTAGCAGGACCATCAGCTATCACTTGATTTTTTAAAACTTTATCTCCTACATTAACAAGTGGACGCTGAGTAATACAAGTATTTTGATTTGATCTTTGAAATTTAGCTAAGTTGTATATATCAATTTTATTTAAGGATTTGTCATTTTTATCTGTTATTCTTATTACTATTCTTTGTGCATCTAACTGATCCACAACACCCTCTCTTTTTGCCACTATTGTAGATCCACTATCATTAGCTACTGTATATTCCATGCCTGTTCCAACTAAAGGTGCCTTAGGTTTAATTAAAGGCACTGCTTGTCTCATCATATTTGAGCCCATTAAAGCTCTATTTGCATCATCGTTTTCTAAAAAAGGAATTAGTGATGAAGCAACAGAAACTAGCTGCTGAGGAGAAACGTCCATTAAATCAATAGAATCAACGTCTACATTAATGAACTCTCCATTTTTTCGACAACTTACAATTTGATTAGAAAATTTCCCCTTTGAATCAATTTCAGCATTTGCTTGAGCGATAACAAAATCTTCCTCATCAATAGCACTTAGATAAATAACTTTATCAGTAACCTTTCCTGAATTTACAATTCTGTATGGGGTTTCAATAAAACCATATTTATTTATTCTTGAATAAGATGCTAAACTATTAATTAGACCAATATTAGCACCTTCTGGGGTTTCAATAGGGCAAATCCTTCCATAATGTGTTTGATGAACATCTCTAACCTCAAAACCAGCTCTTTCTCTGTTTAGTCCACCCGGGCCCAGAGCTGACACCCTTCTTTTATGAGTGATTTCACTCAAAGGATTTGTTTGATCCATAAATTGACTAAGTTGACTTAGTCCAAAAAATTCTTTTATCGATGCAACAACTGGTTTAGCATTGACTATATCTTGAGGCATAATATTATCAACTTCTAAT
>CABYKC010000030.1 GCA_902519435.1 uncultured Alphaproteobacteria bacterium | reverse complement strand
TGAGAATCCCCATTCATTATCATACCAAGATAAAACTCTACAGAATTTATCTTTTACAACTTGTGTTTGACTCATATCAAATACAGAGCTGCTTGAATTATGATTAAAATCAATTGAAACTAGAGGTAATGAGTTTGTTGTTAGAATTCCATTTAATTTTTTAGTTTTTGAAGCTTGATTAACTATAGAATTAATTTTTTCTGGGCTAGTTTTTTTCTTACTTACAAATGTAAGATCTATAAGTGAGACATTAGGAGTAGGTACTCGAATAGCTGTTCCATCTAGTTTACCTTTTAATTTTGGTAAGACTAAGCTCAAAGCCTTTGCCGCTCCTGTAGAAGTAGGAATCATTGACTCAGCTGCAGCCCTTGCTCTTCTAAAGTCAGAATGAGTTTGATCAACAGTTCTTTGATCACCCGTATAACTATGAATTGTTGTCATGAAACCACTTTCAATTCCTAATTTTTCATCAAGAACCATAGCTAAAGGAGCAAGACAGTTAGTAGTACAAGATCCGTTTGAAATTACGTTATGATTTTTTTTAATGGTATCGTTATTTACACCTTGAACAATAGTGGCATCTACATTTGAAGCTGGTGCTGAAATAATAACTTTTTTTGCTCCTGCATTTAAATGAGAAATCGCCTTTTCTTTTGAAGTAAAAACACCACTACATTCAAGAACAACATCTACCTTTAGTGATTTCCAAGGAAGGTTATTTGGATCTCTTTCGGAATAAAAATTAATTTTATGTTTACCAATTTTTAATCCATTTTTGATAGAAATAATCTCATCTTTAAGAATACCGTGAACACTGTCATATTTAAGTAAGTGAGCACTGCTCTCAACAGTTCCTAGTTCATTAATAGCTACAATATTAATATCTTTAGGGTTTTTTTCTAATAAAGCTCTAAAAACAAGTTTTCCAATTCTTCCAAATCCATTTATTGCAACTTTCATATTTCTCCTTTTATAAAGTTTTAATTATTTTTTCAATTAAGTAATCATCCGTTATCTTAAAGTGCTTATATAAATCTTTGTATGGACCACTTTCACCAAAAGTTGACATACCAACAAAATTTTCATTTTTAATATATTTTTCCCAACCATTTATAACTCCAGCCTCAATAGCAAAAATAGGTTTATTCCCTAAAATTTCATTTTTATAACCATCATCATTTTTCTCAAATAATTCAAATGAAGACATGCTTACAACTCTTATCTTTAAATTATTGTTTTCAAAAAGTTTATTTGATGCAGAGCAAGCAATCTCAACTTCAGAACCAGAAGATAAAATTGTTGCATCATATTCTTTAAAATCTCTTATTTTATAAGCACCTTTATTTACAAGATTTTCTTTGCGATTATCTTTTTGTAACATCGGTAAATTTTGTCTTGTTAAAACTAAGATTGTTGGTCCAGTATTGTTGATTGCACATTCCCATGCTTCTATAGTTTCAATAATATCACAAGGCCTAATCACAATTAAATTTGGTATAGATCTTAAAGATGCAAGATGTTCAACAGGTTGATGGGTTGGTCCATCTTCACCTAATCCTATTGAGTCATGCGTCATTACATAAATAACTGGTATATTCATAATAGCTGATAACCTAATTGAAGGTCTGCAATAATCGGTAAATACCAAAAACGTTCCTCCATATGGAATTAAACCTTTATGCAAAGCAATGCCATTCATTACTCCAGCCATTCCATGTTCTCTGATGCCGTAATGAATATAATTTCCATTAAAATTATTAGATGTAATTACATTCATATCTTTTGCCTTAGTGTTATTTGATCCAGTAAGATCAGCAGATCCACCAATAAGATTTTTTTGATAGTTTGAAATTAAATTTAGCGTTAGCTCACTCGATTTTCTTGAAGCACAATTTGTTTTATCATTAAAATGCTCAGATTTTAATTCACTAAGTTTTTCTGGAATTTGATGATCAATTTTTTGATAAAAACTATCTTTAAAATTTTTACTTTCAATTAATTCTTTGTTTTTTGATAACCATGAATTTCTTGACTCTTCATTTCTTTTATAGAAACTTCTCCACTCACCTAATAAATTATCTGGAATTTCAAACGGCGAATAATTCCATTCTAATTTTTTTCTTGTTAAACTGATTTCATTTTCACCAAGAGGTGAACCATGTGATGAAGCTGAACTCTCTTTATTTGGAGAACCAAAACCAATTTTAGTTTTACAAGATATAATTGTTGGAGCATCATTTTTTTTTGCTTGAATTATAGCTTGATCAATTTCCTCATATTTATGCCCATCTATTTCAATTATATTCCAATTATAAGCTTCAAATCTTTTTTTCACATTGTCTGAAACTGAAAGATCTGTTGATCCATCAATGGAAATAGAATTATTATCAAAAAACATAATAAGTTTGTTTAATTTTAAATGTCCTGCGAGACTACACGCTTCATGACTTAAACCTTCCATTAAGCATCCATCTCCAGCAAAAACATAAGTGTAATGATCGAATAATCCTTTTCCATAATTATTTGATAATTTTTTTTCTGCTAGCGCCATTCCAACTGCATTTGCTAAACCTTGAGACAAAGGCCCAGTAGTTGTTTCTATCCCTTCTGCACTTCCGTATTCTGGGTGACCTGCAGTTTTATTATGTAATTGTCTAAAATTTTTAATTTGATTTATATCAATGTCTTTATATCCAGTTAAATACAAACAAGAGTATAAAAGCATTGAGCCATGCCCATTTGAAATAATTAATCTATCTCTATCAATCCACTCCGGATCATTCGGAACAAACTTTAAATGATTTTTATAGAGAATTGTTGCTATGTCTGCCATACCCATAGGCATACCAGGATGACCAGATTTTGCTTTTTCCACTGCATCCATTGATAAAAATCTAATACAATTTGATAATTGTCTAAGATTGTTGATATTATTTAAATTATTCAAATACTTACCTTTATGGTTGATATAAAATTATTTAATATGAGTTCATTACAGTGACAATTATAAAATTACAAACTATAAAATTATAATGGAAATACAAAAAAAAATTACAGATCTAAGCGAAAACTTAAATAATCTAAGATCAGCTTTAGAAGATTTTAGGGATCATCATATTTCCAAAAAAGAAAAAATTAAAAATCTTGAAAATGAAATTAAAAATTTACGAAAACAAATGTCCAAGTATATTGATGAATTGGAACTTCTGATTAAGAAATAATTATGCCTTTTTATAAGACAAAAATTTTAAACAGAGAAATATCATTAGAATATGAAAAAAAAGATGAAAAAAAAATAATAGATTCAATAAATTTAATTAATGAAAAAATTAATGATAAATTACAAAATCCAAAATATTCTAATGGAAAAATAAGTGATACTATATTGTTATCACTTCTCTCTATTGAGCTTCAAGCAGAGCTTTTAGAAAAATTAAATATAGAAAGAAGTTTAGAAGTAAATGATGCCAAGAATGAAGAATATCTTAAGAACAATTTAGAACTTAAAGACAAAATACTAAAACTACAAAATGAAAAAAAAATTTTAGAAGATGAAAAATTGAAATTAGATCAAGAATTTGATGAAATAAATAAAAAAGTAGAGAGTTTAATTGATATAATTAAGAATTCTTATTATGAATAATATCAAAGATGAAAAATCAATTATTAGAAAAAAACAAAAAATTATAAGAGATAGAATTTTTAATAACAAGCCATCTCATTTTGCTTTATCTTTGTTTAATGAATTTTTTGAAAAAATTAACTTTCAAGAAATCAATATAGTATCTAGTTTTATTTCTATAAATTCTGAGATAAATACAAGAGAGCTTAACAATCTTATCTTTATTAAAAATAAAATTTTATGTCTTCCTGTAATTGAGAAAAAAAATAGTCATTTAATTTTTAAGCAATTTAAGAGTGAAGAGAATTTTGTAAAAGGACATATGAATATATCAGAGCCTCAAAGTAATAATAAAATTTTAAATCCTGAATTAATTTTTGTACCTTGTTTAGCTTTTGACAATAAAGGAAATAGATTAGGCTATGGGGGAGGTTATTATGACAGGACATTTGCTTATTTAAATAAAATTAATCATAGATTCATCTCTGTAGCCTATGCATATGAAGAACAAAAGTTAGATTACATACCAATAGACAAATTTGATTTTAAAGTGGATTATGTTATTACTGAAAAAAATTTATATAGCTTCAATGAAAATTCTTTTTATAGGTGATATTGTCGGTAAGGCGTCACGAAAAAAAATTAAAGAAATTATACCAACACTCAAATCTAAATACAATACAGACATGATTATTGCTAATGGAGAAAATGCTACTTCTGGTTATGGACTTTCAAAAAAGGATGCAGAAGAATTATTTTTAAGCGGATTAGATCTACTTACACTTGGGAATCATGCATGGGATCAAAGAGATATGCTTTCTTATATTGAAGAAAATCCAAAGATAATCAGAGCTTTGAATTACCCTGACGGTGTTCCTGGAAAAGGATATTATAAGTTTGAACTTTTAAATGGAAAAAAAATTATTGTAGTACAAGTAATGCTAAGATTATTTATGAATTTATCATTAGATGATCCATTTAAAAGTACAATTGATTTTCTTCAAAAAGAAAAATTAGGTAGCACGTGTGATGCGATAATTATTGATATGCATGGTGAAGCAACTTCTGAAAAAAAGGCTTTTGGATATTATGTTGATGGACACGTTACGGCAGTTTTAGGTACACATACTCATGTGCCAACAGCAGACAGTGTTATTTTGCCTAAAGGCACAGCTTATCAAACAGATGTTGGAATGTCAGGTGATTACAATTCAATAATTGGTTTCGATATAAATAATCCAATACATGGATTTGTTAAGGGGTATAGAGCAGAGGGGAGATTTACACCTGCTATTGAAAATATAACTGTATGTGGGGCTTTAATAGATATTGATACTAATACTGGTTTAGCTAAAAATATTACCCCAATTCAAGAGACATAATTTACATATATTAGACACATTTATCTAATATTTTATATCTTTACTAACATCGGACGAAATATTTATAAATCTACTCGAAATGGCAGGGCACTCGAAATTTAAAAATATTATGCATCGTAAAGGTGCTCAAGATAAAAAAAGAGCCAAAGTATTTTCAAGACTAGGAAGAGAAATATCTGTAGCAGTCAAAGTCGGCGGTGAAGATATCGAAAGTAATATTAGGTTAAGATCAGCAATCGCTTCAGCCAAGTCTCTCAATATGCCAAAAGATAATATTGAGCGAGCAATTAAAAAAGGTCAAGGGAATGATCCTGATAGTAATTATGAAGAAGTAAGATATGAGGGGTATGGTCCTGAAGGTATTGCAATAATAGTTGAGGCACTTACAAATAATAAAAATAGAACAGCTGCGGAGATTAGATCATCTTTTAGTAAACATGGAGGTAATTTGGGTGAAACAGGAAGCGTTAGTTTTGGCTTTGACAGATTTGGAAATATCACTCTCGATAAAAACTTAGTAAAAGAAGATCAACTTTTAGAATTTCTCATTGAAAATAATAGTGAAGATTACGAAATTAATGACACAGAATATTCAATATACTGTGATCAAAACGATTTGCATGAACTTAATGATAAATTAATTAAACAGTATGGTCAGACTAATTCTGCAAATTTAATTTGGAAAAGTAAAAATAATATAAATATTGGAAAAGATACAGCAGACAAACTATTTAAATTACTTGAAGTTTTAGAAGACAATGACGACGTTCAAGTTGTATCATCAAATTTTGAAGTTGATGATAATGTTTTATCTTCACTAACAGCCTAATGAAAGGAATATAGATGCCTGATAAAGCCTGGAAAAAAAGAGAAAGAGATGTTGCAAATTATTTCAATGGAAAAAGGACACCTTTGAGCGGGGGTAATGGTAAAGTAACAAGAGCTGACGTAATTCATGAGGATTTATTCATAGAATGTAAATTAAGAGCAAAACATACAGCAATTAGTTTATGGGATGATACTGCAAAGCTTGCCAAAGAAGAGGGGAAGACACCAGTAATAGCATTATGTGAAAAAAATAGACCAGGTTTTTGGGTTATGGTTCATAGTAGTGATCTTGAAAAAATTAAAAAATAATTATTATGGCAGATATTAATAGTACAAATTTATCGACAGAAGCTCCAGATTTTTCAATGCTTGCTTTATTTATGCAAGCTGACCTTGTTG
>CABYKC010000029.1 GCA_902519435.1 uncultured Alphaproteobacteria bacterium | reverse complement strand
TCTTGATCAACAAGTATTTTCTTTTCAACCTCTAATTGTTAAAATTGCTAATAGACTGCAAAGAAAACTTTTAGCTCAGCAAAATCGTCATTGGGATTTTAATATGGAAGAGGGTTTTCTTGATACATCAAGATTAGCTAAAATTATTGCTAATCCAAATAATAAATTAAGCTACAAAATAGAAAAGGAAGTTGAATTTAAAGATACTATTGTGAGTCTCCTAATTGATAATTCTGGTTCAATGAGAGGCAGACCAATTACGGTTGCAGCCCTTTGTTCAGATATTTTAGCAAAAACATTGGAAAGATGCTTAATTAAATCTGAAATATTAGGGTTTACAACCAAAGCTTGGAAAGGAGGTAACTCAAGAGAAAAATGGATCAAAAATGGAAAGCCTTCTAATCCAGGCAGGTTAAATGATCTAAGACATATTGTTTATAAATCTGCAGACTCACCATGGAGGAGATCAAAGAAAAATTTGGGCTTGTTATTGAAAGAGGGGATTTTGAAAGAAAATGTCGATGGAGAAGCTTTGTCATGGGCTTATAATAGATTATCTTTTCGAAAGGAAAAAAGAAAAATTCTTATTGTTATAAGTGATGGTGCGCCAGTTGATGATTCAACATTGTCTGTAAATCCAGGTAATTATTTAGAAAAAAATTTAAGAGATATAATTGGTGAAATTGAAAAAAAAGATGAAATTGAATTAATTGCCATAGGAATTGGGCATGATGTTTCAAGATACTATAGTAAGGCTGTAACAATAATGGATGTCGATCAGTTAGGCGAAGTATTACTAAATCAATTATCTTCTACTTTTCATTTAGATAATTAAGAATTTAACCATTTCTTTTTTGCGTTATCAAAATTATTGTTATCAATTGAGCTTCTAACTTCTTTCATAAGATTATTCATAAAATATATATTATGATTAGTAAGCAACTGTAATCCTAGTAATTCTTGTGCAGAAAAAAGATGATATAAATATGCCAGTGTAAAGTTCTTACAAGTATAGCAATTACATTCATTATCTATTGGGTTTAAATTATTTTTATATTTAACATTTTTTAAGTTTATTTTTCCCTGTTTACCTTTAACTAAAGCTGATCCATGTCTTGCAATTCTAGTTGGGCTTACACAATCAAATGTATCGATTCCATCTGCAACAAAATCCCATATATCCCTTGGATCACCTATACCTAGTAAATGTACTGGACGAGTGTTATCTAATTTAGAAGAAGTAAAATGAACTATATCTTTCATTTCATCTTTATTTGATCCTAAACTTCCACCAATGGCAATTCCAAAAGTGTTGATTTTTTTTGTATTAAATTCAATGCTTTCTTCTCTTAAATCTCTGTAAATCCCTCCTTGAATAATACCATACATTTCTTGTCTACCAGCTGATCCATTTTTAGGATTAAAATTAAGTTTAGAGTTAAATGCATTGATGGATCTCAAAGACCATCTATGACTTCTTAACATAGAATCAGATGTGTATACTTTATCTACATTATAGGGAGTACATTCATCAAAAACTAAGATGAAATCTGCTCCAAGATTTCTTTGAACCTCTATTGATTTTTCAGGAGATAGAATATGAGTAGAACCATCTATATAAGACTTGAATAACGCACCCTCTTCATTCAAATTTATTAAA
This sequence comes from uncultured Alphaproteobacteria bacterium, assembly GCA_902519435.1. The sequence continues at coordinate 4,753 of CABYKC010000029.1, read as the reverse complement.
GTTTTTTTATTTTTTGAATTTGTTTTTCGTCCTTTTATTTCATCAGCAACTGACCCATGTCCAAGAGAAAAGATTTGAAATCCACCACTATCTGTTAACATAGGCCCATCCCAACCCGTAAATTTATGAAGACCGCCATGTTGAGCTATTAGTTCACTACCTGGCTGAAGCATTAAATGGTATGTATTGGATAGTATAATTTGTGTATTATTTTTTTTTGCTTCAAGTGTAGTAAAAGATTTTAATGCAGCTTTTGTTGCACAAAAAATAAATGCTGGAGTTTCAATATCACCATGTGGTGTAGAAATTTTTCCTATTCTTGCTTTATTATTTTTATTTGTTTTTTTAACTTTCCAAGAAAAGTTAGTCATTAGTTTTTGGGACAAAAAACTTAGCTATATAAATAAAAGGGGTGTCAAGTAGGGCTATAAATATTCTAAGAAGATAAGTACCTAAAATATAAATCATTATGACATTATACACACTTACTGGCTCAGGATTTAATAAGATCCAAGCAAATATACTAAAGACAGTGTTATCAACCAAAGAGGAGGTAATAGTAGATAAATTATTTCTTAACCAAAGAGACTTGCCTGATAAAGCTTGCTTCAAATAGTTAAAGAACCAAACATCAAAATATTGGCTTATTAAATATGCTATCATACTAGCTACGAAAAATCTTGTCATTGGAGTAAATACATTTGATAAACTCTCTTGTACCCAATCAGCATCTGATGGTTGAAAACCAATAGTAATTACCATTAATAAAGTCATAAATAAGAATGCGCTGAAACCAATTAAAATATTCATTCTAGCTTTTTCCTTGCCATAATATTCAGATAAAATATCAGTACATAAAAATGTGGAAGCAAAAAGTATGGTTCCTAAAGCTACTGGTTCAGGTGAATAAAAAAAATCTACTGTTTTTAAAACTTGAATATTTCCTGCAATTACAGCTAGTGCAGAATAAATAAAAATTCCTATATATCCAAATATCCTTAAAAAAATAAGAATAGAAAAAAAACAAAAAAGGAGCATTATGAACCACATCAGTTCAGTGCTAAGTGAATTAAGTATTGTTGTTAATTCAAAGAAAAAACCCATTACAAAAATTTAATTAGATTTTGATAGAATAGTTTTTTTTAACTTTTTAGCCTTTAATGGCAATTTAGAGTTTGGTGTATTGATGAGGAATTCATCTAATCCACCTTTTTTTTCTACTGTACGTATAGTACTAACTGCAACTTTAAGTTGAAATTTTTGTCCCAATACTTCACTAACAAAAGTTATGTTCTGAAGGTTTGGTTTAAAACGTCTTTTTGTTCTATTTTTGGCATGACTAACGTTGTTACCAGTTTGGAAGGATTTTCCGGTTAATTCACATCTCATTGACATAATGAGTTTTCATGTAAATATAAATATTACTTTGTCAAGTATTCTAAATACTAAATTTATCTATAATAAAGGTTGGGGTTATTTGATGATTTTTAATTAAATTATTTATTTGATTTAAATCTTTATGAATACCAGATTTTACTAAAACACTATCTATTTCAAAATTATTAGCACCTTGAATGTCGTGGAACAATGAGTCTCCAATAGCTACTGTTCTTTTTTTTTCTAAATTAATTTGATTAGTGGTTGCAGTGTATATGCTTACATCAGGCTTACCTTTTATAATAACATTCCCACCCATTTTTTTGTATATTTCACCAATAGCACCCATACAGAAAATATTATTGTTACTATTGCTTTCAACTGTTTCAAAGTCAGGGTTTGCACAATACATTGTTATTTCTTTATTGTAAGCTACTTCTAGTAATGGAATGTAGTCTATTGGTTGAAACTTTGCAAAAGGAGTGCAAGCTAAAATTAAATCTGCTTCTTCTACTTTTTCTACAAAATTAAAATTTAAACCATCTCTAAAATTTAGACCATCCTCTTTTTCTTCATCATAAATATGAAAACAATTTTTCTTATTTTTATCATCTAAAAATCCTTTTTTAAGTAATTGCCAAATCATTTCTCCACTTGTAACTGTATTTATAAAAGAATTTTTTTTAAAACCAAGTTTTGGCAATCTATCTATGGATGATTTTGATCTTTTTGATGAATTTGAAATTATAAACAAATTTTTATTATTACTATTCAGAATATTAATAGAATTAAAGGCATGCTCATATCCAAATGTTCCATCATGCATTACACCCCATTGATCAATTATAAAATTATCATAATCATTAATAATTTCTTCAATCGATTTTATTTTTTTCATTGCTATACTGACTTTCCAATAACTTCAGTCAGATTTTTATATCCATCAGTTTTAATTAGATCAATCAAATCGCTTTTCATACTATTGATTAAATTTGGGCCAGAATAAACCAAAGCAGTGTATAGCTGAACTAAGGAAGCACCGGATTTAATTTTTTCATAACAATCCCTTCCGCTTGATATACCACCCACTCCTATTAATGGTATTTGACCATTTGTTAATTCATACATTTTTTTCAAAATAATATTTGAGTTATTATATAATGGTCTGCCACTTAAACCTCCTTTTTTTCCTTTATTCATTGAAATTAAATTAGTCTCTCTTTTGATAGTACTGTTTGTAAGTATTAAACCATCAACGTTATTAGCCAAAGAAATTAATGCTATATCTCTGAGTTGATCTTCATTTAAATCAGGTGAAATTTTAATTAATATTGGCTTGGTATTAATATTTTTTAGTTCATCTCTTTTGTCTACAATTTTTTTAATTAATTTTTCTATATTTCCTCTTAATTGTAAATCCCTCAACCCCTCAGTATTTGGTGATGATATGTTTATAGTTATATAGTTTGCTAAATCACCTAACTCTTCTAAACCTATTAGATAATCATTAATAGCTTCACTAGAATTTTTATTTTTTCCAATATTAACTCCTACAATTTTATTATTTAAGTATGATTTTTGGTATTTTATTAAATTTTTTTGTACTTTTTTAATACCCTTATTATTAAAACCTAAACTATTAATGATAGCTTTATCTTCAATTAATCTAAATACTCTAGGTTTAGAATTACCACTTTGAGGTTGTGGAGTAATTGTACCAACTTCAAGAAAACCAAAACCAAATGAAAACATGGAATGCATCACTTCAGCATTTTTATCAAAACCCGCAGCAAGTCCTATAGGATTTGGAAAATCTAAACCCATTAAATGTTGTGAAAGAATAGAATCCTCAATATTTTTTTGTCTTACTTTGAAATATTTTAAAAAATTAATTGTAATAGTATGAGATAACTCGGGTGGTAATAATCTTAATATTTTTAATGAACTATTGTACAATAAATTAATTATCTATTAATTTTTTTAGATAATCAATAGTTTCTCTCAAACCAAATAATTTAAAAAATGATCCTAGTCTGGGACCTTGATCCTGACCAAGCATAACTTGATATACTAATTTAAAAAAATCTTTTAAGTTTTCAAATTCGTGCTTTTTTCCTACTTCGTATAATAAAGTTTGAATATCTTCAGATGAACTATGTTCAGTAACATCATTTTCTAAAATATTAATAATATCAATAAATACCTCTTTATTATTACTATCAATCTCTAAAAATTTCTTTTTAGGCAAAATAAAATCTTCATAGTAATTTAGAGCAAAATCTATGAGGCGATCAAATTCAGGATTTTTATCAGCATTAATATTTTCATCATATTTATTAATAAAAGACCATATTACTTTTTTATCTTTAGAGTTAGAGACATTTACAAGGTTAGTTAGGGTGTTGAAATTTATTTCTGATTTAAATTCTTTAGGTTTTCCAGAATGAATATGCCAAATTGGATTATCATACTGTTTATATTTATCTAAACTTGAGTATGAATTATAATGAGAAAGATAATCATCTACAGTTTTGGGAATTACATCAAAGTGAAGTTTCTTTGCTGATTTTGGTTTTTGAAACATGAAGAGTGCAAGACTCTCAGGAGAGGCATAACGAAGCCACTCATCGACGCTAATACCATTTCCAACTGACTTAGAAATTTTTTCACCCTTTTCATCTAAAAACATTTCATAAATTAGATTAGTAGGTGGTTTTTTATTTAATGCTTTACAAATCTTGGATCCTAAATCAACACTTTCTGTAAGATCTTTACCACACATTTCATAATCAACATCAAACGACATCCATCTCATTGCCCAATCAACTTTCCACTGTAACTTACATTTTCCATTAATTACTTCTGTTTCAACTAACTTGTCCAAGGATGGATCTCTAAAAATAATTGTTTTTGAATCCATTTTATATTCTTCGATTTTAACCTGAAGTACTTGACCTGAATTTTCACTTATTGGTAGAAATGGACTATAAGTTTCTTTTCTCTCTGATCTTAAGGTAGGTAGAATAATATCTAATATTTTTTGATAATTTTCAAATATACTTAATATTGTTTCATTAAAATCTCCGTTTTGATACTTTTCTGTTGAGCTAACAAATTCATATTCGAAATTAAATTCGTCTAAAAAACTTCGAAGTTTTGCATTATTGTGATGTCCAAAACTTTCAAATTTACCAAATGGATCTGGTATAGAAGTAAGTGGCTTGCCTATAAATTTTTCTAACATTTCTTTATTTGGAACATTTTCAGGAACTTTTCTTAATCCATCCATATCATCAGAAAATGTGATCAATTTTGTTGGGCAATCAATTAAAGAGCTAAATGCATTTTTTACCATTGATGTTCTTACAACTTCACC
>CABYKC010000028.1 GCA_902519435.1 uncultured Alphaproteobacteria bacterium | reverse complement strand
GGCTCTGATCCAGCGTGGTCTCCCTTGATGCATTAATTCATTATAATACAAAAAAATATACGAAATTTTGAAAAAAATGTTAAGGAATTCATTATAATTTAGTATATCTACTCAAAGTATTAAGGGAGCAATTATTTATGTTTTACAAGTTTTTTATCTCTATATTTATGGTTTTATTTGTTGCAGCTTGTGCAACAACACCAAAAGACTCAGCTGACTCTTCAGGTTCGGGATCAAGTAGTTCAGGAAGTGATGTTTCTTCTGAAGGAACTATTACGGAAACTTCAGGAAGTGGAATAGTTTCTGGATCACAAGAAGATTTAATTGTTAATGTTGGTGATAGAGTATTTTTTGGATATGATAGTTCAGATTTAGACTCAGACGCTTTGGAGTTACTTCAAGACCAAGTTGCATGGCTTAAGCAGAATAGTGATGTTTCTGTAACAATTGAAGGACACTGTGATGAAAGAGGAACTAGGGAGTACAACCTAGCTCTTGGTGAAAAAAGAGCTCAGGCTGTAAAAAATTATCTCATAGGATTAGGAATAAATCCTGACAGGGTTTCAACTATTAGTTATGGTAAAGAAAGACCTGCTGTTGTCGGATCAAATGATGGAGCATGGGCTCAAAACAGAAGATCAGTAACTTTAGTTAACTAATATACTTTCCTTAATACTTTGGCGCTATAGAAATATAGCGCCACATTTTTATCTCAATTAGAAATTAAAATCCTTTAATGTTTAAATACATACTCATATTTTTAATTTTATTTTTTTCAGGCTATTCTTTTTCTAATGAAAGTGATCTTACAATCTCGCAACAATTAGAAAGATTACAAAGAGAAGTTTCAGATCTTTCTAAAGAAGTATTTTCAAATTCACCAAATCAATCAAATGGAACAAATAATGATTTCGTTAAAAATCTCTCTGCTATCGATTTGCGAATATATGATATTGAAAATGATATAAAAAATTTAACTTCTAATTTAGAAGAATTGTATTTTCAATTAGACGATATCTTTAATAAGTTAGAAAATTTAGAATTAGTTATTAATAATTTACAATCACTTCCTTTAAATAATGTTGAGGTAAATACTGATGAAGCTTCACAAGATAGTTCTGAAGTTAAAAGCAATACTTTAAGTGATAATAAAAGTGAAAATACACTTGGAACATTAAAAATTTCTAAAAACACAAATGATACAAATGAAGAAGTTATATCTGAAGATCAGGAAGTAAATTCTAATGAAAAAGGAGTGGTCTTATCACCTGAAGATCAATTCCAAGAAGCATTTGATAATATCAGAGATAAAAAATGGCAGGATGCCAAAACTTCATTCGAACAGTTTATTTCAGACAATCCTGATAACCAACTATCAGGTTCAGCACATTATTGGCTTGGAGAATTATATATTCTAGAAAAAAATTATAGAGAAGCAGCACTTATATTTGCAGAAGGTTTCCAAAAATTTCCAGATAGTATTAAAGCTGCAGAAATGCTTTTCAAACTTTCTCAGTCATTATACCAAGTGGAAAAAACTACTGAGGCTTGTAAAACTATGGAAAAATTAATTATTGATTTTCCAAAAAATAAAATAATTCCTCAAACCAAAAAACAAATTGTTGAGTATAATTGTTTAGAAAATAATGAATGAACTTCACAAATAAAGAATTCATTAAAAACATAGAAAAAAAATATACTTTTGAAAAAAATCCTTCTGTCGCTGTTGCAGTTTCTGGCGGTCCAGATAGTATGTCATTATTATTCCTTGTAAATGCTTTTATAAAATACAAAAAAGGGAAATTGATAGCTTTAATCGTAGATCATCATATTAGAAAAAATTCTAAAGAGGAAGCTAAGTTTATTTCTACCTACTTGGGTAAAAACAACATTAACTCTCAAATTCTAACTGTAAACAAAGATAAAGTGAGTAAGAAAAGTATGAATGAGGCTCGATATAATCGTTATAATTTACTTACAAATTATTGTAATAAAAATAATACTTTGCATCTATTTATTGCTCATCACAAAGATGATAATTTAGAAACTTTTTTGAATAGAAAAATCGCTGGTAGTGATTTTTATGGTTTAAAATCAATGTCTGAACTGTCATTCTACAACAGAGTCATTATAATCAGGCCACTTTTAAATTTCTCCAAAGAAATGTTATTAGATTACAATAAAAAAAATAAAATAGAATATATCAATGATCCATCAAATTTTAATTTAGATTTTACTCGTCCTACAATAAGAAATTTTCTTAAAAAATCTAACAAAAAAACAATTAAAGAAATAAATAAAGATTTTGAGAATATATTATTTTATTCACCATATTTTATTCAAATGATATTTGAGATACTTATTCAAAATATTGTTCACGTTGACAGAAAAAAAATTGTTGTTAGCCTTCAAAATATAAAAAATTTAAATGAAATCACTTCTGAAAATATTATACGAAGAATATATCAGTTTTTATTTTATCAATCTAAAGCTCCTCGATCGAAAAAAACTAAAATCTTAATAAGTGAAATGAAGAAATTAAATTTTAATATTTTTAATGTCAAAGGTATGGTTGTTGAAAAAAATGATGATTTTCTTACATTTTCAAGAAAATCTGTTTAATTTTCTATAAAACTATTGTGTTTTTATAATAAATTCCTATGTATTATTTAAATGAAAAATATAAGTAAAAACGTTGTATTATGGATTATAATTGGACTGCTATTAATTTTGCTTTTCAATCTTTTCCAAGGAAGTTCTAACAATAGAAATACCTCAAAAATATCCTTTTCTGATTTCATTGCTGCAACAGAAAGCGGAAATGTTTCTGAAGTTAATATAAATGGTAGCAACGTTACAGGATTTCTAAACGACGGACGATCATTTAGCACATATGTCCCAAATTATCCTAATTTGGTAGATAAATTAAATGAAAGTGGCGTGAAAATTACTGCGGAGCCCTCTGAAAGATCAATGCATCCACTTTTAAGTGTATTGCTGTCGTGGTTTCCAATGCTCCTATTAATTGGAGTTTGGATTTTCTTTATGCGCCAGATGCAAGGCGGTGGCGGAAAAGCAATGGGCTTTGGTAAATCTAAAGCTAAATTATTAAATGAAGCAGTTGGTAAAGTTACTTTTGACGATGTAGCAGGTATTGATGAAGCTAAACAAGAACTAGAAGAAGTTGTTGAATTTTTGAAAGATCCTTCAAAGTTTTCCAGATTAGGGGGTAAGATTCCAAGAGGTGCACTTCTAGTAGGTCCTCCGGGTACTGGAAAAACTTTACTTGCAAGAGCAATTGCAGGTGAAGCAAATGTCCCTTTCTTTTCTATTTCAGGATCAGATTTTGTTGAAATGTTTGTAGGTGTCGGAGCTAGTAGAGTTAGAGATATGTTTGAACAAGGTAAAAAAAATGCACCTTGTATAGTTTTTATCGATGAAATTGATGCTGTTGGAAGACACCGTGGTGCTGGTCTTGGTGGTGGAAATGACGAAAGAGAACAAACTCTTAATCAGCTTCTTGTGGAAATGGATGGGTTTGAAGCGAATGCAGGTGTGATTATTATTGCTGCAACAAATAGACCAGACGTTCTTGATCCAGCATTGCTTAGACCAGGAAGATTTGACCGTCAAATAACAGTTAATAACCCTGATGTAATGGGAAGAGATAAAATACTTAAAGTTCATATTAAAAAAATTAAAGTTTCGCCTAAATTTGACTCAAAAATTATTGCAAGGGGAACACCAGGTTTTTCTGGAGCTGATTTAGCAAATTTAGTTAATGAAGCAGCATTATTAGCGGCAAGAAAAAATAAAAGAATGGTTACTCTTGAGGATTTTGAAAGTGCTAAAGATAAAGTCATGATGGGTGCTGAAAAAAGATCAATGGTCATGTCAGAAGATGAAAAGAAACTTACAGCTTATCATGAAGCTGGTCATGCAGTAGCAACTCTTCACTCACCAGCCTCTGATCCAATTCATAAAGCAACTATAATTCCGAGAGGCAGAGCTTTAGGTATGGTCATGAGACTCCCAGAAAAAGATCAGCTCTCTATGAGAAAAGATCAAATGAAAGCGCATTTATTAATAGCTACCGGAGGAAGAATTGCAGAAGAAATGATCTTTGGTAAAGATAAAATAACAAATGGTGCAGCAAGCGATATACAAATGGTGACAAATCTATCAAAAAAAATGATCACTGAATGGGGAATGAGCGAAAAATTAGGTCGTCTGAGATATAACAGTGACAGTGAGGAGGTTTTCCTTGGGCATTCTGTTGCACAATCAAAAAATTTGTCCGACTCTACAGCAAAATTAATTGATGAAGAGGTTAGGTCTCTTGCAGAAGAAGCTGAAAATAATTGTAGAAAAATTCTTCAAGACAATATTGAAGAACTGCATATAGTTGCTAAGGGTCTTTTAGAGTATGAAACATTATCGGGTGATGAAATTAAAGATTTAATAAAAGGTATAAAGCCAAATCGTGATGATTTTGATAATGATATAAATACACCAAAAAAACCTGCTACCTCTGTTCCAAAAACAGGTGGATCAGCTCCTGCACCAGCAAACTAATTTAATTACTTCACTTTATTTATTTTTTTCAATAAAAGACATAAATGTCTAAAATATTTGGTACCGATGGCATACGGTGCTTAGTTAACGAAGAGCCTCTTTCAGCTGAAACTTGTCTCAAAATCTCAAAGACAGTGGCATTTCTTTTAAAAAATAAGGCATCTAAAAATAGTAGAGTTGTTATTTGTAAAGATACAAGATTATCGGGCTATCTATACGAACCACTTGTAACAGCTGGATTCATTTCTATGGGTATGAATGTAATTTTAGTTGGCCCACTTCCAACTCCGGCTGTACCACTTATGATTAAAACTTTAAGAGCTGACATTGGTGTAATGATTACAGCATCTCACAACACATACGAATACAATGGACTAAAATTTTTTGATAATACTGGAACAAAGTTAAGTTCATCAATAGAACAAAAAGTTGAAAATATAGTTTTAAATAATAAAAAATATAATAAAGTAACAAACAACACATTTGTATCTGGAAATGCAAAAAGATTAGAAGATGCTTCAGGTAGGTATTCAGAATTTTTAAAAGGTACTTTAAACAAAAAATTATCAAAGAAAAAATTAAAAATTGTATTAGATTGCGCGAATGGAGCTACATACAATATAGCTCCAAATTTATTTTGGGAACTGGGACATAACATAATTGCAATTAATAATAACCCAGATGGATTAAATATTAATAAAAATTGTGGTGCAGTTGATGTTAAAACACTCTCACAAAAAGTCATAAAGGAAAAGGCTGATATTGGATTTGCCTTTGATGGTGATGGAGATAGGTTAATAGTTGTAGATGAAAAAGGAAAAGAAGTTGATGGTGATAAAATTATAGGATTATTATGTAAAACTTATGTAAAACCAAAAAAAAAATATAATCAACATGATGTGATTATAACCGTTATGTCTAATATGGGATTAGAAAAATATCTTACAAATAAATTAAAATTAAAAATCAAACGTACGTCTGTTGGAGATATAAATGTTATTAATCAAATGAAAAAATCAAAATCTATGATTGGCGGTGAACAATCAGGACATATTATACTGTCGGAATATTCTAATACAGGTGATGGAATTTTAGCAGCTTTAAAAATTACTGAAATTTTGATATCAAATAAAAATAAAGCAAGTAAACTCTTTGATTTATATAATAATTTTGCTCAGGAAAAAATTAACTTAAGGTATAAAACAAAGAATAGTAAATTATTAAAAATTCTTGGAATAATAAAAAATAATAAATTGTATAACAATAAAAGAATAAGATCTCTTGTTAGGTTATCTGGAACTGAGCCATTAGTAAGAATACTAGTTGAAGGACAAGAAATTACTGAGGTTAAAAAGAAATCTCTGGAAATAAAAGAATTAGTAGGGCCTTATCTTGGTTAATAAATTTTTAGTACCTGCAGGTTTTAAAGATAGTTTAAATTTCGATGCATCTATAGAGCATAAATATAAAAATAGCATAATAAATTATTTTAGAGATAATGGTTTTACTTTAATTAAGACTCCACTAGTTGAGTTTAGCAAAAATTTAGATCGTAATACTCTAACTTTAAAGACAAATAAAAAAAATGATCAATTAAGTATTCGAAATGATATAACTCCACAAATAATTAGAATTGCTTCATCTAGGTTAGCCAATAAAATACGACCTCTCAAATTATGTTACTATGGTGAAGTTGTTAGAAAAGTGGGAACAATTTTAAGACCTGAAAGACAATTTCAACAAGTTGGTGCTGAGATTATTGGATCTGAAAGCTATAAGGCGGATGTAGAAATTATTAATCTTGCTTATGAAACTTTAAAAAAAATTGGGGTTAAAAATATTGTTATTGAAATAACAGCACCATTTTTTCTCGATAGTTTGTTTAAAAAAATAAATAATAAAGATTTAAAAAATAAATTAAAAAAATATATTAAATTAAAAGATATTAATAATTGTTTAAAGTTATTGAAAAAAAATGAATTA
>CABYKC010000027.1 GCA_902519435.1 uncultured Alphaproteobacteria bacterium | reverse complement strand
AAAAATTCATAGTTTTTCCGATCAGTTTTTTGGATCAGCATCCAGATTGCTTAAAGATGAACAGCCAATTTTTAAAGAAGGGGTATATGATAAAAATGGGAAGTGGATGGATGGATGGGAAACAAGAAGAAAAAGAATTAAAGGAAATGATTATGTTACTATTAAATTAGGTCTTCCTGGTAAAATTAATTTTGCTGAAATAGACACAAGCTATTTTAATGGTAACCAACCTGAATATGCAAGTATTGATGCTTGTTATTTTGAAAAAAATAAATTTAATTGGGTAAACATTTTATCAAAAAAAAAACTTAAACCAAATTATCTTCATGGTTTTAAAACTAAGCAGAATAAAAAAGTTTTTAATTTCGTAAGATTGAATATTTATCCAGATGGAGGAGTTGCAAGATTAAAATTATTAGGAAATTTAGATGTATCAAAATTAAAATTTCCAAATAAAAAATTTGATTTACTTAGTGTCCTTAATGGATCAAAAATTGTGGCATGTAGCGATGAACATTTTGGAAGGACAGAAAATTTATTACTTCCATTTAAATCTAAAAATATGGGCAATGGTTGGGAAACTAAAAGAAGAAGAGGCTCAGGGTATGATTGGGTTATAATTAAACTTGGAAAACCTGGTTTAATTGAAAATTTTAATATTGAAACTCATTATTTTAAAGGTAATTATCCATCCCATTGCTCAGTACAAGGTCTTTATTCAATAAAAAATATAAATGTAAGTAAATTAATAAATGAAAGCAAAAATTGGAAATATTTAATAAAAAATAAAAGTCTTAAACCTAATTCATCATTAAAAATTAATTTAACTCAACACATAAAAAAAATAAATTATTTGAAGTTAAATATTTATCCTGATGGGGGCATTTCCCGGATTAGAGCGATTGGAAAGTTTTTGTGAAATATAAGATAAAGAATATTAGTAAAGAAAATTTTAAAAATTATGGTGATTTAATAACAACATCTAATAAAAATTATGAAAGTATTAATAAAAATACAACCGATAGTTTTTTTGATTTAGCAAATATTCAAATAATTGGTGATGACAAAAGATCTAGATTAAATATTTTCCAAGCAAAGAAAAGAAACTTTCCATTAAAAATAAACATGCTGGAAAATCACCCCTACAGTTCTCAAGTATTTCTTCCTTTTAATGCTACAGGGTTCTTAGTTTTAGTCGCCCCAATAGGTGACAAACCCAAAATTGATTTAATTGAAATATTCAAAGTAAGTGGTGGTGATGGTATAAATTTTAATCCTAAAGTATGGCATTTTCCTCTAATATCTCTTGATAATGAAAAATATATTACCATTGATAAAAAAGATGCTGATAATAATATTGAGATTTATAATTTTGAACAATCAGAAATATTTGAATTAAAATATGAGTGATACAATATTAAATATAGAAAATATTACAAAATCTTTTCCAAGAGTAGTTGCAAACAAAAAGGTTACTTTTGATATTAAAAAAAATGCAGTTCATGCAATTTTAGGAGAAAATGGAGCAGGGAAATCTACTTTGGTAAAAATTCTTTATGGCCTCTTAGAACCAGATGAAGGAAATATTAAATTAAATAATAAGGATTTTAAAGTTAATTCACCAGCAGAAGCAAGAAAGCAAGGAATAGGAATGGTATTTCAGCATTTTTCTTTATTTGATTCTTTATCAGTAAAAGAAAATTTAATTTTAGGAATTGATGAAAAGATGTCTTATTCAGATTTAGAAGATAAACTAGAAAATATAAGCTCCAGATATAATCTTCCCTTAGATTTAGATGCTCCAATTACTGCTTTATCAGCTGGAGAAAAACAACGTGTAGAAATTGTAAGAATTTTATTACAAGACCCTCAGATACTTATTATGGATGAACCAACTTCAGTCTTAACACCACAAGAAGTTGAAAGTTTGTTTGTAACATTAAATGCACTAGTCAAAGAAGGTCGTACGATATTATATATCACTCATAAACTCGAAGAAGTAATATCAATATGTGATACAGTTACGATAATGAGAAGTGGTGAAATTATAGACACTTCAAGTACTTCTAATCAAACAGCAAAAACACTGGCAACAAAAATGCTAGGACAAAAATTAGACGATTTAAAAACTAATTATGGGCATTTAAAAGATGAGGTCAACTTTGAAGTAAAAAATATTTCATGTGATTTTAATGATCCATTTTTAACAGACCTTAAAAATATTTCTTTTCAAGTTAGAGTAGGTGAAATTTATGGTATTGCTGGTGTTGCTGGTAATGGTCAATCAGAATTAATGGACATTTTAACAGGGGAAAATATAAATATTAAATCTGGTTCAATTACTTTTGATAATAAAAAAATCGAAAAGTATGGACCACAAAAAAGAAGAGATTTATCTATTTCTTTTGTTCCCGAGAATAGACTGGGTCATAGTGCAGTACCTGAGTTAAGTTTGTCTGAAAATATTCTTTTAAGTCAATTTCCAAAAAATAATTTTATTAAAAATGGTATAATATTGAAAAATAACGTTGATGATTTTGCTAATAATGTAATTAATGAATTTAAAGTTATTACTCCTGGGAATGACGCAAAAGCATCAAGTTTATCTGGAGGAAATTTACAAAAATACGTCATTGGTAGAGAAATATCATCTAAGCCAAAAATATTAATTATTTCACATCCAACTTGGGGGATAGATGCTGGTGCTGAGCATTCTATCAGAGAGTCTTTGATAGGATTATCTCAAAATGGCACATCAATAATTGTTATTTCTCAAGATTTAGATGAATTGATTGAGATTACTCATAAAATATCTGTTATTTATGATGGAAAATTATCAAAACCTTTTAGAACTAGTGAAGTAGAAATAGAAAAATTAGGATTATTGATGGGTGGAAAAAATGAATAGTTTATTTCCCTCTATATTTTCTCGCTCACAGAGTTCTGGTCTAATGAATTTTTTTGTTCCCATAATTTCTATTGTTTTAACCTTAATTACAGGCTCAATTATTTTTATTCTTCTTGGTTTTGATCCAGTTTATGCATTGTATACTTTTTTTATATCACCTATTTCTTCAACCTACGGTATTTCTGAATTATTTGTAAAAGCAACTCCATTAGCCTTGATTGCAATTGGTCTCTCATATTGTTTTAAGAATAATATTTATAATATTGGAGCTGAAGGACAACTTACCATGGGTGCAATTTTTGGTGGAGGTATTGGGATATTATTTCATGATACAAATGCTTTCTGGTTGTTGCCATTAATGATTTTAGCTGGAGCAATTGGAGGAGCATTGTGGGGTTTAATACCAGCAATTTTAAAAACAAAATTTAATACAAATGAAATTTTAACAAGTCTAATGTTAGTTTATGTTGCTTTATTTATTTTAGATTATTTAGTAGTGGGACCTTGGAAAGATCCATTTGGTTATAGCTTTCCTAAATCCAGACCATTTAGTGAATCTGGAAGAATGCCGCTATTATTTGATGGTTTAAGGGTACACTTTGGATTAATTATTACGCTATTTTTAATTTTTGTATCTTGGTTTATATTTTCAAAAACTATTTTTGGCTTTCAATTAAAAGTATCCGGTTACAGCCCCAAAGCTGCAAGATATGCTGGCTTTAATCAAACTACTTTAGTTTTTTTTGCTTTTGCAATTTGTGGTGCTTTTGCAGGTATTGCAGGTTTAGCCGAAGTATCTGGTCCAATTGGATTATTATATAGAGATATTTCTCCAAATTATGGATTTACTGCAATTATTGTTGCTTTTTTAGGTAGACTTCACCCAATTGGTATTATTTTTGCTTCTTTAGTTATCGCTCTTACTTATCTTGGTGCTGAGGACGCACAATTGTTTTTACAAATACCTTCAGCAGTAGGTTTTATATTTCAGGGTTTAGTTTTATTTTATTTATTAGGTGCAGAATTACTAATTAACTATAAATTAACTTACAAAAAATTATTATGAATTTAGATTTAATACTTGGAATATTACAAATTGTTTTAATTGCAACAACACCTCTTGTTTTTGCTGGTATAGGTGAGTTAGTTACAGAAAAATCTGGAGTATTAAATTTAGGTGTAGAAGGAATGATGTTGGTAGGAGCAGTGTCCGCTTTTATTATGTTAGTAATTACCGGAAGTTATTTTTTAGCTTTTTTTATATCTATATTATCTGGAATTATTATGTCTGGTTTATTTGCTTTTCTAGTTCTATTTTTAATGTCAAATCAAATTGCTACAGGATTAGCATTAACTATTTTTGGAATAGGTCTTAGTTCGATGCTTGGCAAACAATATATTGGAACACCAATCGATGGTCTGTCACCATGGTTTTTTGTTATATTTTCTTTCTTAATTGTTTTTTTGGTTAGTTATTTTTTTTATAAAACTAAAGCTGGTTTGATTTTAAGAGCAGTAGGGGAATCTCATAATTCTGCACATGCTTTAGGATATAGCGTTATTAAAATTAGATTTTTATCAATTTTATTTGGAGGTTCTATGTGTGCTCTTGCAGGATCATATATTTCAATTTGTTATGCTCCAATGTGGCAAGAAGGTATGACAGCTGGACGTGGATGGATAGCGTTAGCTTTAGTTGTATTTGCAACTTGGAAACCAGAAAGAGTACTTATTGGAGCTTATATATTTGGAGGTGTTACTATTCTTCAAATGAATCTTCAGGCTTTAGGTTTAAGATTTCCTGGTCAATTTTTCAGTATGGCTCCATATGTTGCAACTATTATAGTTTTAGTGTTAATTTCTAGTAATAAATTAAGAATAAAACTTAGTGCACCAGCTTCATTAACTATTCCTTTTTATAAAGGCAGATAAATATCCACTTCTTTTTTTCTATAATCATATAGATTTATTGATCAAACCTATTTGTATATATTAAGTATATACTTGAGTAATCGTTATATTAGCAGGTGAGGTTAAAATGATTAGAATAATAACTATTTTATCTACTTTTTTGGTATTTGCATTTGGTTCAGCATATGCAGACCCTAAAAAAGTTGGATTTATATACATAGGTCCTCCAGGTGATCATGGTTGGACATATATGCATGATGTAGGTAGAAAATATATGGAGAGCCAACTTGGTGACTCTATTACTACTACTTATCTTGAAAATATTCCTGAAAACGCAGATGCTGTGAGAGCAATCCGAAAACTAGCAGACTCAGGACATGATTTAATATTTACAACGTCTTTCAACTATATGGATCAGACACATGAAGTAGCTAAGGATTTTCCTGATATAAAATTTGAACATGCTACTGGGTATATCCAAGCAGATAACGTTGCTACGTATTCAGCAAGATTTTACGAAGGTAGAATGATTGAAGGGCATATTGCTGGTCATATGACTGAAACTAATACTATTGGTTATATAGCTTCATTCCCTATTCCTGAGGTTGTAAGAGGAATTAATGCATTTTATTTAGCGGCTTCAAAAGTAAATCCAGATATCAAAATGAAAATTATTTGGGTATTTACTTGGTACGACCCAGGTAAAGAAGCTGATGCAGCTAATACATTAATTAATCAAGGAGCTGACATAATTGTTCAGCATACTGATACATATGCTCCTTGCCAAGCTGCTCAAAAAGCTGGTGTTTATGCATTTGGTCAAGCTTCAAACCAAGAAGAATTTTGTCCTGATGCACATTTAACTTCAATTGAAGATATTTGGGGCCCTTACTATGCTGAAAGAGCAAAAGCTGTTGTTGACGGCACTTGGTCTTCTGGTGATACTTGGGATGGTATGGATAAAGGTATGGTTGTAATGTCACCGTATAATACTAAACTTATGCCAGCTAGTTTAATTCAAGAAGCAGTAAATATGGAAGTTGGAATTAAAGATGGAACTATCCATCCTTTCACGGGTCCAATTTACAATCAAGCTGGTGAGCTTGTGGTTCCTGAAGGTGAAGTAGCGCCTGATGGAATGTTACTTGGAATGAACTTTTATGTTCAAGGTATTGACGGTGAAGTACCACAATAATTAAAATTTTTATAACCCTCTCTCTTTTAAAGAGAGAGGTTTAATTCTTAATTTCAAAGGAAGATTTATGTCTGATTTACACATTAGTTGGGATGAATATAGAAGTAAAACAGAAGATTTAGCAAAACAAATTCATAATGATGGATGGCAATTTAATCAGGTTGTATGCATTGCAAAAGGAGGTATGAGAGTAGGGGATGTAATGGCAAGAATATTTGATGTTCCTTTAGCAATTCTATCTGTTGAATCATATAAAGGTGAGGGGGTAAAAAATAAAAGAGGTGCAATCACATTTTCTAGAGATTTAGCAAAAACAAGCCCTAATATTGGATCAAAAGTTTTAATAGTAGATGATTTGGCAGATTCGGGAATTACTCTTAAAAAAAGTATTGATTGGTTAAATCATACTTATGGTTTTTATATAGATGAACCAATAAGAACTGGAGTTTTGTTTTATAAATCAGTATCTTCGTTTAAACCAAATTACTATGTTGATTATTTAGAAGATTCTCCTTGGATACATATGCCTTATGAGGTTTATGAAACTATGAAACCAGAAGAACTTGGTTAAAAAATCGAAGTAATTTCCTCAAACCTTTTCTTTTGTTTTGCAAACTTTGGAACTTTTACATCTTTATCTGGTCGTCCAACAATAAGTAAAACAAAAGGTTTTTCATTACTAGGTCTTTTCAAAATTTTATTAAGAAATGTCATTGGGCTTGGCGTATGTGTTAACATTGCTAAGCCAGAAAAATGTAAGCAAGTAATTAATATACCAGTAGCTATACCGACAGACTCTTTTACATAATAATTTTTTATTTTCTTATTTTTTGAAACTGAAAATTTTTTCTCAAATATAGCTATTAAATAAGGTGCATTTTCAATAAATTTTTTATTTTCATCAGTTCCTAAAGGAGTTAACGCATCTAACCACTCTTTAGGAGCTTTGTACTTATAAAAATTTTCCTCTTCTTTTTCTGCTTCTATTCTAATTTTCTTTTTTACGTTTTTATTTTTTATTACTACAAAATGCCAAGGTTGAAGATTTGCTCCACTTGGAGCTGATCCTGCAGACAAGATCGCATTTTTTACAATATTTATATCGATTTTATCTTTTGAAAATTCACGTATGCTTCTTCTTTCTTTAATTTTATTATAAAAATTTTTTGAATTAATCTTCATTTCTTTAATAGTTTGATTTGAAAATTTTAAATCTTCAGCTATGTATTTTTTAACTTTATGCATTGGTTTGTTATTATTATTGGGATACTATTAATTTCTCTATCAATTAGTAATCCTCTATACAAACTAATTATAAAAAAACGAATAAGATTTAATCTTTTTATAGAAATCATGT
>CABYKC010000026.1 GCA_902519435.1 uncultured Alphaproteobacteria bacterium | reverse complement strand
ATAGAGTAATAGTTAGTAAACTAGGTGGTCCAGAAGTTTTAAAATACGAAAACTATGATTTACCTAAAAATGTTGAAGAAAATATGGTCAGAATTAACCAAACTTCAATTGGTATAAACTACATAGATACGTATCATAGAACAGGAATATACCCGTTACCTGTAGAAATCCCTTTTTGTTTAGGAGTAGAAGCAGCAGGAGATGTAATAGAAATTGGAGATAATGTATCTAACTTAAAAGTTGGTGATAGAGTAGCGTACTCCTTCAGTCCTCCAATTGGTGCTTATTGCGAAGTTAGAGATTTTGATGCTCAAAGAGTTGTAAAATTACCAGAATATATTTCAAATGATGAAGCTGCTTCAATATTATTGCAGGGAATGACCGTCGAATACCTTTTTGAAAGGTTGTATAAATTACAAAAAGATGAAGTTTTTTTATTTCATGCAGCTGCTGGAGGTGTAGGATTAATTGCTAGTCAATGGGCAAAATCCATAGGAGCTAAAATGATAGGTACTGTTAGTACTGATGAAAAAGCATCATTAGCAAAAGAAAACGGATGTGAATATACTATTAATTATAAACTAGAGGATGTTCATAGTAATGTTTTAAAATTAACAAAAAATGAGGGAGTTAATGTTGTTTATGATGGAGTAGGTAAAGATACGTTTTATATATCACTAAAATGCTTAAAATTTAGAGGACTAATGGTATCTTTCGGACAATCTTCAGGAATGGTAAATGATGTAAATCTTCATAGTACATTTAATCCTAAAAGTTTATATTATACTAGACCAACATTAATGCATTATATTCGTAATTCAGAAGAATTAACAGAATGTAGTAACAAATTGTTTTCAAAAATTAAAAATAAAGAAATTAAGCCTAATATATTCAAAAGATTTAAATTATCCGAAGCTAGTGAGGCTCATGATTTAATTCAATCAAGGAATTCTGTAGGGTCAATAATTCTATGCCCCTAGATTAGTGGCATCCCCTAGGAGAGTCGAACTCCTCTTTTCAGGATGAAAACCTGATGTCCTAACCGATAGACGAAGGGGACACGTGTTTGGTATATAGTAGATATTTTGATTTTTTTCAAATTATTTAATTGATTACTTTCACATCATGAATCAGTATTTGGGGCATCTGATTACTTGAGAAGTTATCTTTTTTAATAGAGCACAAAATATGAAATTTAAATTTATTAAACTTCAGAAGATAATCACCAATAAGGGTATTCATGGTGTTGAATGATATGCCTTTTAAATTTTCGCCTAGATCATTTTTAAAAAAAATTAAAATATGTTTATTTTTTAAATTTTTAACCTGATCAATTACAATATCTTTGATTAAAAATTGAGGCTCTTCATTACCTTTGCCGTGAGGTTCTAATAACTCTAAATTATCTAAAAAATCTTTGTTTATTTGATTTACAGAAATTTCACTGTCATAAAATATTTTTTTTTCAAAAAAATTATCATTATAAGAATCAAATTTTTTAACTAAAAATTCATCTATTTTATCTAATTTTTTTTTATTTATTTTTAAACCTACTGCCATTTTATGACCACCACCATCTTCTATTAAATCATTAGCCTTAAGTTCGAGAACGATACTACCAATATCAATTTGATCTATAGATCTGCCTGAGCCAGATCCAATATTATTAATAAAAGAAAATACAAATGTTGGCTTGTTATATAGAGCTACTAATTTACTGGCAACAATACCAAGAACACCTTGGTGCCAATTCTCTTTATAAACAATAATAAATTTTTTATTTTCTTGATCTTTTATTTGCTCAATTGCTTCATTAAATATATTTTGTTCAATTAATTTTCTTTTTTCATTAATTAAAAATAGTTTTCTAGAAATAGTTTCTATTTCAGAATCATCATTTGATATCAGAAGTCTAGATGATAAAGAAGAGTCATCAATTCTACTAGCAGCATTAATTTGTGGTCCTAATACAAAACCAATATCTTTAGCTAAAGGTTCATGATTGATATTAGAGTTATCTAATATTTTTGTTATTGATTTATTTTTTCGACTTCTAATGAGTTCCAAACCTTTACTGACAATTGATCTATTGTAATTGTTAATATTAACAATATCGCAAATTGTTCCAACAGCAACTAAGTCTAAATATAACATCAAATTTGGTTCTTTTATATTTGGAAATAATTTTAATTCTCTAATTTGCTTTCTTAAACCCATTAAAAAAAGAAAGGTTACTGCTACTGCAGCAAAGTCTTTATAATCATTGTTTTCATCAAATCTATTTGGATTAATTACCGAGTGAACTTTTGGCAGTTTAAATTCACTTAAATGATGATCTATAACTATAACTTGAATATCTTTATAATTTGGTAAATCAATCGAGTTAAATGCTGATGTACCACAATCCAGTGTAAACAATAGTGTAATTTTTTCATTAAGCATTTCATTCATAAGCCTAACATTTGGACCATAACCCTCAGATAATCTATGCGGAATTTTACAAACAATATTATTGGTAAAATTATTTAAAAATTTATATAAAATTGAAGCAGAAGTAGATCCATCAACATCATAATCAGCGATTATTCCAATCTTTTCATTATTTTTTAAAGCCTCAATACATCTTTCAATTCCTTTTTTCATATCTTTAAGCTCAAAAGGATCCGGAAGGTTATTTAAAAGATTTGGATTTATATAGTTATCATAATTATCTTCGAAGACACCTCTTGAAATTAGAAGTTTTGAAAAAATTTCAGAAATTGATTTATTTTGTGAAAGAGATTGAATGTGCTTAAAGTCTATTTGCTTTTCTTCCCAAAATTTATCGGACAATGATTTTTCAATATTCACATCAATTAATTATCATGAATAGCAAGAACAGTAATTTTTTCTTTTACAAATTCTAAACCTTCAATTTTATTAATTACATTACTTAATTTTTCTTTCTTAATATTATGAGTAGTTATTATTATAGGTATAGGTTTATCTGCTTCGGAACTATCGGGAAGTTGAAGTATTTTTTTAACAGATATATCAAAATCACTAAAATAATTAGTAATTGATGAAAGAACGCCAGGTTTGTCTTCTGTCATTATTCTTAGGTAATAACTATTAATTATATTTTCTGCTGAATATTTTTCAAAGTTTTTTAACTTATCAATTTTAAAACCCAAATTATCAAATTTTTCATTCTGAGATATATCATATAAATCAGACAAGACAGAACTGGCAGTTGGCTTCCCTCCTGCTCCTTCACCCTCTAAAAATAAATTTTCTAGATGTATAGTTTCAATATTAATCGCATTAAGAGCATTATCAACACTTGCTAAGGGATTATCCATTGAAACTAATTTTGGTGAAGTAAAGTTTGAAATTTTTCCTTCAATTATGGAGGCTTCAGATATTAACTTTATCTTATATCCTAATTTCTTAGCAAAATTTATATCTTCAATTTTAATATTTGATATTCCTTCAATATAATTATTATTAAAATCTAAATTTGATTTAAAACATAGAGTTGATAATATTGTTAACTTGTGCGCTGCATCATATCCACCAATATCTAATTTTGATTCCTGATCAGAAGTAAATCCTTTATCTTTAGCAATTTTAAGAACTTCATCAAAAGACAAATTATCTTGTTGCATTTTAGTTAAAATATAATTTGTAGTTCCATTTAAAATTCCAGAAACTTTATTAATTCTATCTAAACTAATAGAATTTTTTATTGTTTTAATAATTGGAATACCACCTGCAACAGCAGCTTCATATGATAAAGCTAGTGAATTTGTATTGGCTAATTCAAATAATTCGTTTCCATAATTTGCTATTAAAGCTTTATTCCCTGTAACAACATGTTTTTTATTTTTTAATGCCGTTTCAATTATTTCATAGCTAATTCCTTTTTCTTCACCAATCAATTCAACTATTATGTCAAAATTACCATCTTTAGACATTTCTCTTGGATCATCATACCAAGTATAATTTGATATATTAAAATTTCTTTTTTTATTTTTTGTTTTAGCAGATATTCCAACAATATTAAATTCTACATCAGTTTTATCAAAGAAATATTTTTTATTTTCTTCTATTGATTCAACAAGTGCTGATCCAACATTTCCCAATCCCGCTATACCAATATTAAGTTTACTCATAACTAAATTTAACTTTTATAATCATTAATACATTTATCTATATCTTTTTTTTTAGTATTAGAAATACTGCAATAATCTAATATTTCTTCTTCAGTTAGTTTAGTGTCTTTAAAATCAGGAACATTATCAATATCAGGATATCCGCATGAAACGATAAAAAGAAATAGAAGGGAAGCTGAAAAATATTTAATCATACTAAAGATACTGTTTCTTCAATATTTTCTGATATATTAAAACATTGTACTGCTTGACCGGCAGCACCTTTGATTAAATTATCTATTGCGCTAACAATGATAATTTTATCCTGACTATGATGATTAAAAATTTTAATTTTACAATAATTAGAATTTTGAACAGAAAAAAAATCAAGTGTTTCATCATTATCCAAATATTTTATAAAGGGATTTGTTTTTTGTAAGTCTTTGAATAGATTTATGACATCAGTTTTTTTTATACTATTATTGAGATTGCAATAAATTGTAGAAATCATACCCCTAAAATTAGGAAGAATGTGAGGATTAAATGAAAACTTTACTTCATTTTCTGAACTATGTTTATTTAGTTCTTGTTTAATTTCTGCAATATGTCTGTGATTATTTGTATTATAATTGTAAAAATTATAATCATTTTTTGATTTCATTTTATTGAAATCAAACTTCTTTCCTGCTCCACTATAACCTGATTTAGAATCAATAATTATATTGTTGGTATCAATTAATTTATTTTTTATTAAAGGTATTAATGGTAATAAAATAGAAGTTGGATAACATCCAGGTACCGCTATATTTTTAGAATTTTCTATTTTATCTCTATTTATTTCAGCGAGTCCATAGATAAAATTGTTTAAATGCTCTTTGCACTCATGTTCATTACCATAATTTTCTTTATATAAATCAAAATTATCTAATCTAAAGTCAGCTGATAAATCTATGATATTAATTTTATTAAAATATTTTTTTACATATTTATTAGATACTGCATGAGGTAAAGCTAAGAATACATAATCACTATCATCTGCATTAAAACTATCATTCGGCTTTAAAAGAGGAAGATGATTATATTCTTTTGTATTATCAATATTATTTAGATAGCTACCATGAGTAGTTTCTGATCCTAAAAAATTTATATCTACATAAGAGTGATTTAAAAGAATTTTTACTAATTCCATTCCAACATAGCCTGTTGAGCCTAAAACGGCTACTCTAATCTTATTTTTCATGAAAATTTATCTCTTAGAGAATTGGTAACTTCTTCTGGCTTTTGCTAAACCAGCTTTTTTTCTTTCAACAACTCTCGGGTCTCTGGTAAGAAAACCAACTTTTTTGAGAAGTTGTCTATTTGATTGATCATATAAGCTTAGTGCCTTACTAATACCATGCCTTATTGCTCCAGCTTGACCTGAAAGACCTCCACCTTTAACAGAAGCCATAATCTCATATGCATTATCAGCTTTAACAACATCTAAAGGCTGGTTAACTATCATTTGTAGAACAGGTCTTGAAAAGTATTTATCAAGAGGTTTGCCATTGATTTTAATCTCACCACTACCTCTTTTTAACCACACTCTTGCAATAGAATTTTTTCTTTTTCCAGTAGCGTAGGCTCTCTCTTTATTATCTAAAATATTTTGAGTTTGATTTTCTTGATTTTCCATAATTAAATTTTATTTTTTTTGTTCATTGATTCTATATTAACAATCTGAGGATTTTGTGCTTCATGTTTATGATTTTCATCTCTATAAATTTTGCAGTTGGATAATTGCTGTCTTCCTAAAGGCCCTCTTGGAATCATTCTTTTAATTGCAAGTTTGATCAATTCATCAGATTTATTTTTTTCCTTCATCTTGTTAGGAGTAGTTTCTTTAATACCTCCTGGATAACCAGTGTGTCTGTAATAAATCTTGTTATCAGCTTTTTTACCCTTTAAATGAATTTTATCAGAATTAATAATTATTAGATTATCACCACAGTCTTGGTTAGGTGTATATTCAGGCTTATTTTTTCCTCTAAGGATATTTGCAGAAATAACAGCAAGTCTCCCTAAAACTGCGTCTTTAGCATCAATAAGAACCCATTTTTTCTTAATATTACTTTTCTTCGAAGAGAATGTTTTCATCGCGTGCCCAAATACATATATTGAAAAATTAAGTCAATAAATTAATAAAAAAAACCCTCTATACAGAGGGTTTTAATTAAATTTTAAAAAGTCTAACTATGCAGTTGCTGAGTCTTTAGCAGCAGCGTTCCAAATAATTAAACCAAATAAGATTTTATTAATAAAATCAGCAAGGTTGTAGATCCAGTTTAAAGTATCAGCATCAACTGAGCCCATCATTAAACCGAATACATATCCAAGAGGATAAATTGCCCAACCTACTAATACAATTAATCTCATTGCATTGAATGCTGAAGTTACTGATTCTTTAGTTGTAGCAGCCTGACTTGCTTCACCTCGGAAAATTTCCCAAATGATTACAGCCCAACCGATCATACCAATGATAAAACCAAGTAATACTGAAATATGACCTGCTTCTCCAAGGTATCCACCTACTATCATGACAAGCGTACCAATGAGCAATCTATAGAAAGCACCACTAGATACAGCTGCGCCGGCAGCAACTAGAATTAAAAAGAATTCAACCATTTGAAGTGGTACAGTAAGTATCCAATCAATATATCTATATACAGTTGGCGACTCGCCTGTAGCAACCCAAAAGTCTCTCATATACATGTAATGTACAGCAGCTATAAAAGTAATTAGCCCTGCAACAACCATTGAAGTTCTCCATTTAGAAGAAACTCTCATACCTTCATAAAAGAAGAAAATAGTAGATGCCCACATTCCAATTGAAACAATCCAGAATGTAATACCTACAAAGTCACCTTCGCCTAGGAAGGTATCGGCAGCAAATGCTGGAACAGCAATAAAAGCTATTGTTGCAGCTATGATGCCTAGTAGACTAGTCTTATTTAACATAAAAACTCCTTATAGTTTGTTTCCTTACTAATAAGATGAGCTTCATATATTTTAATTGACGGACAAATAAAACATTAAAAATAACTTTTTTTTTCTTATTTTTTGTATAAATTTTTAAATTAAATTACTGAAAAATATGAATTTTTTTTTATAGAATTATTTTACATTACTGTTTTTCAACAATAATCTCATTTTATTAAGAATCTGCTCAATTTTTTTGCCATTATCAGAATAATAAAAATTTGTTGAATTTTCTTCTTTTTGAAATTTTAGCTTACTTTTAGAGGATAAAATCTTATCTGCTAATTTTATTGA
>CABYKC010000025.1 GCA_902519435.1 uncultured Alphaproteobacteria bacterium | reverse complement strand
AATTTTAATTTTTTTTCCAAACTTCTCTTCTAAAATTGGTTTTATTGCACCAATACCATCTGCTAAACCTAAATCGATAGCTTTATTACCAACCCAAAATAAACCAGAAAAGATGTCATCTAGTTTATTCTGATCAAGTTTTGAACCTCTTCTATCTTTTACATAATTAATAAAATTATCATGAATTTGTTCTTGAATATTTTTTAATCTATCAATGTCTTCCTGTTTTTCTTCTTTGAAAGGATCAAGAAAACTTTTACTTTTTCCAGATGTATACACTCTTCTTTCAATTCCAACTTTTTTTAAAAGATCAACAAAACCAAAACCTGGTGAAATAACACCTATTGATCCAATAACAGAATTTTGATCAATATATATTTCATCAGCAGCACAAGCTAACCAATAACCACCAGAAGCTGCAACATCTTCAACGAATGCTAAAACTTTTTTGTTTTTTTCCTTTGCTAGATCAATAATCCTTTTTGCTATTAAAGAGGATTGTGTGGGAGAACCTCCAGGTGAATTAATGACCAAACCTACAACAGGAGATTTTTTATCAGCAAATAACTTATCAATTAACTTTTCTAAATTGTTGATTGCTAAACCAGAGCCTGTTAAGCCTGACTGTGATGATATAATGCCAGATAAACGTAAAACCGGTATTGTAGTACTCTTCGAAAATAACCTTTTAAACATATTATCTAATAACAAATGTTAATCTTTTCTTAAAGCGTTATGTAGCATTTGTTTGTAATTTTAGTAATTTGAGTTTAAGTGCGTCAATTAAGTTAATGAATTAACATAATATTCTAATAATTAAATAATATGGATAATGTTCTTCCCCTTAGAAAAAAAGATTTTTCATTTGAAGATGAAATCAGAGAATTAACAGTTTTATGCAAAGAGGATCTGGTATCCGTAAATACTATAATCCTTGATAAATTAGATAGCAATGTACCTTTAGTTCATGAAGTTGGAAAATATCTTATCTTATCAGGAGGAAAACGATTACGACCTCTTTTAACTGTTTCAAGTTTTCATATGACAAGAAATGGAACTAGTGAAATTGAAAATAAAATGAATCATATTGGTCTATCTGCAGCAGTAGAATTTATACATACTGCAACCTTATTACATGATGATGTAATAGATGAAAGTAAACAAAGAAGAGGAAAACCTACAGCAAATGAGAAATGGAAAAATAAAACAAGTGTTTTAGTAGGTGATTTTTTATTCAGTAGAGCTTTTCAACTAATGACAAAATATGGGAATTCAGAAACGTTAAAAATATTAGCTGATACTAGTGTTGTAATTTCCGAAGGAGAAGTTTTAGAACTTGCTAATGATAAAAATTTAGAAATAAATGAAAATATTTATTTTGAAGTTGTAAATGCAAAAACTGCTTCTTTATTTAGTGCGGCATGTCAAGTTGGATCAATTAGTGGTCTTGGTACAGAAGCCGAGGTTAATGCATTGAAATCATTTGGAACAAACTTTGGCATGACTTTTCAATTAATTGACGATGCTATTGATTATTCTTCAAACAAAAAAATATTAGGAAAAAATACTGGAGATGATTTTAAAGAAGGTAAAATTACTCTTCCAATAATTTTAGCTTATGGAAGATCAAATGATAAAGAAAAAAAGTTTTGGGAAAGAACAATATCTGGTCTTAACCAAAATGATGGTGATTTTGAAATGGCTCTAGAAATAATAAATAAATACCAATGTATTGAGGATACTCTAACAAGAGCTAATCACTTTTCAAATGTGGCTGTAGACTCAGTTGATATATTTAAAGATAACATTTACAAAGAAAAATTAGTATCTCTTGTCACAAAAAGCGTTTCAAGAATTTATTAATTAATATTTCTCATAAGATTTTACCTCTACTAATTCAGAGCCAAAGTTTTTATTAATATCATTTTTTACTTTTGCTCTTTCATCATTGGTAAAATAGACACTTCTAGCTAGATCAATAAATGATTGGTCAAATAATTTCTTTCTTTCGCACTCTCTAATATCATCTTCTATATTCCAGAGTTTAGAATTAATGTTTATCAAATTTTCTAAATAATTATTTATTTCTTCTTGTTTAACATAATTCATTAATGTTTTTTGGAGAAAATCTAATTCTTTTTTAACATGATCAAGCTTAGTTTCATCTTTTATATTTTTCTGTTTAATAATTAATATAGAAATTTTATCTACAAGTTCACCAAGCGATATTGGAGTATTAATAAGCATTAAATTCTTTCATAAATATCTTCATATCTTTTTATATCATTTTCATCAAGATTATCACCGAACCACATTTCAATAATAACTAAATCACTATCTTTTCTATTAGCCATTCTATGAATTGCCCCTTTAGGAATAAAAATATTTTCGTTTTCTCTTAAATTAATTACTTTTTTATCTATTGTGACTTCAGCTTCTCCATCAGCCACAATCCAATGCTCAGATCTATGTTCATGACTTTGAAGTGATAAAACTCCCCCTGGTTTTACAAAGATTTTTTTTACTAGGTATTTTTTACCCGACTTTAAAATCTCAAATGATCCCCAAGGTTTTTCGGTGATAGAATTCATTATGAATGTTTATTTATATATTATATATCTCTTTATAAATGATAAAAATATCACCATCAATATTATCAGCAGATATTCTTAAATTAGAAGAAGAGGTTAGATCTTTAGATCTAAATGGCGCTGATTATATTCATATAGACATCATGGATGGCCACTATGTCCCCAATATTACTTTTGGACCAAATATAGTTAAATCATTAAGAAAGGTTACCTCTAAAATTTTAGATGTGCATCTCATGATTAAACCGGTAAAGAAATATATCAATGAATTTGTAGAAGCTGGCTCAGATATCATTACTTTTCATCCTGAGGCTGATGATAACCCAGAAGAAATTATTAAAATGATAAGTGATGCTGAAATTAAACCAGGGATAGCCATTCACCCTAAGGTAAATATTGCAGATATTGATCATTTATTAAGTAAAGTGCAACAAATAATAGTTATGACAGTCACACCTGGTTTTGGTGGTCAAAAATTTATGCTTGAGCAAGTGAAAAAAATTAAAGATTTAGATGAAATTAGAAAAAATAATAATTATAACTATGAGATAGCTGTTGATGGTGGAGTAAATAATGAAAATGCAAAAATATGTAAAGATAATGGAGCTGATGTGTTAGCAGTAGGATCTTATTTATTATCTCAAAATCAAAATAACTATCATGAAATTATAAATTCCTTAAGATAATGGACTGGGATAAATTAAAATCATTTTACGAAATTGCAATCTCAAGAAGCATTTCAAAGGCAAGTACCAAACTAAATATCAGTCAATCTGCGCTTAGTAGACAAATACAAGATCTTGAATACGATTTAAAGACACCCTTGTTTATAAGACATCAAAAAGGCGTAAGGTTAACAGAGCAAGGTGAAAATTTATTTAATACTGTGAATCAAATTAATTTTTCAATTTCTGATTTTGAAAAAAAATTATTAGATAAAAAAACTAAACCAGTAGGAAAATTAACCGTAAGTACAACTGTTGGTTTTGGATCAGCATGGCTCACGCCAAGAATTACTAAATTTGCTAATCAATATCCAGAGATAGATGTAAATTTAATTATGAGTGATGAAGAAGTTGATTTATCTGCAAGAGTTGCTGATGTTGCAGTTAGAGTAAAAAAGCCGACACAGGCAAATTTAATTTTTAAAAAATTTGTTAATTTTCATAACCATATTTACGGTTCTTCAGATTACTTACAAAAAAGTGGAATACCAAGAAATGTAAATGATTTAGATAAACATGATTTAATTTGCTTTGGAGCTGGATTACCTTCTCCTGTTTCCAATATTGATTGGATATTAAAAATTGGAAAAGAAGGAACAAAAAGACGACCTAAATTTAGAGTAAATAGTATTTACGCGATGTCACTTGCAATTGAAAAAGGTGGAGGTTTAGCATCTTTACCTGATTACATGGTTGCAGACAAACCTCAGCTTGTACGTGTTCTACCAAACCTAGAAGGTCCATCATATCAAACATACTTTGTTTATTCTGAATCTTTTAAAAACGATAGAAGACTTGAAGTTTTTAGGGATTTTTTATTTAATGAAGCTGAAGATTGGCATTATTAGTCTTTGACTTAATTTTTTATTTTTGTATACCGTATCTACATTATGGGATATCCAAAAAAACATAGAGGTAGACGTAAAAGGGGCTCTAAATATAGAAGAAACAAAAAGCGTCAAAAGAAGAAATAATTAATACCTACCTTCTTTTTTAAAATCTAATTGAACATATATACATAAAATGTTTAAATTTTTCACTGAACCAAAGTGGTATGTATGGGCTTATGTAGGCTCAGTAGTCATTCTTACTTCTATATGGGTCCAAGTTCAGATTGATGTTCAGATCAACGAATGGTTTGGTGAATTTTATGACATGATCCAAAAAGCACTTGGGACCCCAAATGCTATAACTATGCAAGAATACATGGGTGCTTTATTTAGTTTTGCTCAACTTGCTGCAATCTCAATTGCATTAGGACTAGCAATTTCATTCCTAACTTCCCATTTTCTTTTTAGATGGAGAACAGCAATGGTTGAGTGGTACCATAGTGTTTATGATCAAGCGAGAACTATCGAAGGTGCAAGTCAAAGGGTTCAGGAAGATACCATAAAGTTTAGTAGAATTATGGAAGGTCTTGGAACTAGTTTAATTGAATCTGTTCTAGTTTTAGTAGAGTTCTTCCCCCTCTTAATGACTCTATCAGTTGGTATACCAATCTTGTGGTTTGGTGATTGGCAGTACGGTTTAGTGTCTGGAGCATTTATATGGGCTGTCGGTGGTACAATTTTAATGATTGTACTAGCATGGTTACTAAGACTAGTTGGTATTGAATATGATCTTCAAAAAAAAGAAGCTGCTTATAGAAAAATTCTGGTTATTGCTGAAGATGATGGAAGTATTAGACCTAAATCTTTAGAAGAACTTTTTCAAGGCGTTAGAGAAATTCACTTCAAAAGTTATTTGTACTATCTTTATTTTAGTATTGGAAGATTAGCTTATCTACAAGCTAATGTTCTTGCTGCTTACATTTTTTTAGCACCAGCAATTGTAGCTGGAGTAATGACACTTGGCGTTATGCAACAAATTATAAGAGCGTTCGGAAGAGTAGAAGGTTCACTACAATATTTATTCAGAGCATGGCCTACAATTATTGAACTTGCTAGTGTCTATAAAAGATTAAGAGAATTTGAGAATAAAATAGAAAAAAACATTCAGGATGAAAAAACTGGTATAGTACGTTAGTGATTTTTCTAGCGTTTATTATTATTCCAATAATTGAAATAAGTATTTTTATAACAATAGGATCCAATATTGGAATTTTAAATACTATTGCAATCATACTAACCACAGCTTTAGTAGGAATATTTCTTGTGCGTAGACAAGGGATCAAATTGTTATTTGATGCACAACGAAACTTGTCACAAGGTGTAATGCCCACCGAAGAAATTAAAGGAGGTATTTTTTTATTAGTATCAGGATTATTATTGATTACTCCTGGTTTTTTTACAGATTGTATTGGTTTTGCTGTCTTTTTAAAACCAGTCCAAAATTTAATTGCTACTCAAGCAAAAAAATATTTTAACTCACGTATTCACTATTAACGGATCTATTTTTTTTACCAACTCTTTTAATATTAAAACTAGTTTATGATTTTCAGGATCATCAATTTTTTTTAAGGGTGGTAATACATTATTCCATTCAGAAATATTATCTACAATAGAAAAATAAGCCTTCATTAAACTTATAGGTTCATGTGTCGTAATCACTTGTCTTATTTTTTCTAAAAGACTCTGTAATTCATTAAAATTTTTAATTGAATTTTCATTTTTATAATTTTTCAAAATAAAGCTAAGTAATTTTCCACACACATTTGTACCTGCAGTAATTGCTCCAGCTCCTCCCCTTTTGCTTATACTTAAAGCTAAACTATCATGACCACAAAATACTGAAAAATTATTGAAATATTTTATAACCTTCATCATACGTTCACCGTCACCACTTGAATCTTTTAAACCGACAATATTATTTGGATACAATCTTAATAGTGTTTCAATAGTTTTGAAACTTATGGGAACATATGTGTTTTGCGGTATGTGATATAAAACATAATGAAGTTCACTATCGCCAACATTTTCAATTAAATGACGATAATAGTTAATTACTCCTTCATCTGTAACATTCTTATAATAAAATGGTGGCAGTAAAAGAACTGCTCTTACTTTATGAGAGGAAGCATGTTTTGTCATATCAATTGCTTCTTTCAATGAAGATGATCCTGTGCCTGGCATAAGAATTTTTGGATCTATTCGATTTGAAATTAAAAAATCTATATGATCTTTTTTTTCTTGAACAGAAAAACTATTTGCTTCACCTGTTGTACCAAAAATGGCAAGACCATCGTGCCCTTCTCTCATTAAATATTGACAATGACGAAGATAGAGATCTTTGTTGATCGATAAATCACTTTTAATAGGTGTTAGTGCAGCACTAAAGACACCAGATATTTTATGCATAGAAATATAATAAGATAAATCCTAATAAAACTCTATAAATAATAAAAATATTAAAGGTTGAATTTTGTATTATTCGCATCATGATGTTAATTGATACTAGAGCAGCAATACAAGCAACAAATGCTGCAAATAATGATTGGTATAAATTTATATTTACTTTAGCACTGCTCATTAAATCGTAACTTGTTAAAACTAAGGATGCTAAAATAATGGGAATTGATAAAAGCATAGAAAAAATTGCTGCAGATGATCTATTAATTCCTAAAAAACGTGCTCCAGTAATTGTAACACCTGCTCTACTTGCCCCAGGTATAAAAGCTAATACTTGAAATGCACCAATGATAAAGGCCTGCACATAACTCATATTCTCCCAGGAAGACATTTTGATTTTAAAATGATCTGCGACAAATAATAAAGCAGCAAAAACAACACTTGATACTGCAACAACTTTGATATCTCGAAAATATAATTGAACAAAATCAAAAATAAAAAACCCAACTATAACGGCAGGTATTGTTGCAATAATAATTTTAATTAAATTATCATTTTGGGTAATTTGAAAAGAAAAAAATTTCTTGGCTAATGCTGTAATATGTGTTCTTAAATAAATTATAACTGCCAATAATGTTCCAACATGAACAGCGACATCTGTAAAGAGACCTTGATCCTGCCAAGTCGTCAATTCTGAGACAAGAACCAAATGCCCAGAAGAACTAATTGGTAAAAATTCTGTGAAGCCTTGTACAATACCAATAATAAAATATTGAATCTCAAACATTAACCAAAGATTATTTTGCTTAGTTCTTTACCACTAGGAAGAGGTTCAGCATTTTTATTAGAGAAATATTTCTCCATAAAATTTAAATAGACATTGTAATCTTTTAAAATTTGCATTTTTTGAATTTTATTTTCATCATCACTTTCTTCCATTTTAACTAATTCTGTATCAGTTTGTGACATTGCTTCAGGTATCGTAGTAAAAGGCCTTTCCTGATTAATAACCAACCTTTCATGTAACTCTCGGTGAACCATTTTAAAATCTTCTTTTGATAAAGTTTTTGGACTTTCATCAAATATAAGTCTTTTTAAAATAAAGTTTGCTTTTGGATCTTTTATTGAAAGAGCAATTTTATATTTTTCATTCCAGTCATTTTTTTCATGAAATTTTGCTATTTCCGTTGATTGTTTAAAATCAAGAAAGGCATTTGCTGCACTTTCAGGAAATACATTATCTTGCGATTTTTCATCTTCTTTTTCAATACGTCTATCAATTTCCATAAGTTTAAACTTGTCTGCTAAATCTTTATTTTTGAATACTATTTTAGCTCTTTCATTAAGAACATCTGAATCAATTTCATCGTAAGGCTCGTAATTAGCAGCAATCTTACCTGGTAGAATAATAGGATGCTGATTAGTAATAACGTATCTATTTTTTCTTTTGATCAGTTTTTTAAATTCTTCCGAGTTAGCTTCAAGTAATGGTGTCGGATCATGAGCTAAATCAAT
>CABYKC010000024.1 GCA_902519435.1 uncultured Alphaproteobacteria bacterium | reverse complement strand
ATAATAGAAACGGTAAGTCTCTATAACTTTTTAATCCTTGTTTAAAAATTTCTACAGCACCAGGGCAATTCATTGGTTTGATAGCATAAATTTTATCGTCTTTTGCTTCAGTTCTAAACATCATGTCACTAAATTTGTCCCAGTGACCAGACGTTTCCCATAGAGACTTATCCATCATGTCTGGCGTATTAGTTTCTACGTAACCTGCCTTATCTTGTCTGTTTCGCATATAATTTATTAGCGATTGGAATAATGTCCAACCCTTAGGATGCCAAAACACTGCTCCAGGAGCCTCTTCCTGAAAATGAAATAAATCCATTTCTCTTCCTAGTTTTCGGTGATCTCTTTTTTCTGCTTCTTCAATTTGTAAAAGGTGTTGTTCAAGATCTTTTTCTGTTGCCCAGGCCGTTCCATAAATTCTTGTTAGCATTGTATTAGATGAATCACCTCGCCAGTAAGCGCCAGCAACTTTCATTAATTTAAATGCTTTACCAATTTGTTTTGTTGAAACCATATGAGGGCCTCGGCACAAGTCTAACCAATCACCTTGTTTGTAAATACTAATTTCCTCATTATCAGGTAGATCATTAATTAGTTCAACTTTATAGTCTTCACCTTTGTCTTTAAAATATTTTATCGATTCCTCTTTAGACCACACTTCTCTTATGAAATTTTTATTTCTTTGAATGATAACGTGCATCTTCTTTTCAATTTTTGGAAGATCTGCAACAGTAAAAGGTTCATCTCTTGCAAAATCATAATAAAAACCATTTTCAATTGCTGGACCAATTGTAACTTGTGTTCCAGGGAATAATTCCTGGACAGCTTCTGCCATTACATGAGCACAATCATGTCGTATTAATTCTAGTGCTTCCTCGCTATCTCTTTTTAAAATCGCTACAGATGCATTACCATTAATAGGTAAACTAATATCTTTTATCTCATTATTAATTTTTATAGCAACTGATTCTTTGGCGAGAGATTTAGAAATTTGCGATGCCAATTCAAGACCATTGATGCCTTTATCAACTTCCTTTTTATTTCCATCTGGAAATGTAATTATTATCTTTTCACTCATCTAGATTTTCGCCAAATCGTTCCTTTATCAGTATCTTCTATTTCTATGCCTTTATCTTTTAATGTGTCCCTAATAGTATCTGCCAAATTAAAATTTTTACTGCGTCTAGCTTCATTACGTTCATTTATCAACCTTTCAATTTCTTCAGCATTTTCAGTATCTTTTTGATTATAACCTAACCAATTTCCTGGATCATCTTCAAGAATACCTAATATTTTACCTGCAGAAAGAAGATTTTTTTTAATTTCTTTTTTTCTTTCATCAGATGCAGATGAAGCATCATTTGCTTCTTCATTAAGTTTTGCAATTACTTTAGGTGTATTCAAATCATCTAAAAATGATTCCATTATAGAATCAGAAGGTAAGTTAGAATCTATTCCAACTTCTGACAGCTCTAATAGAACTCTATAAAGTCGATCTATCATTTTGCTATTTTGTTCAATGATTTCTTCTGTCCAGTTCAATGGCTGTTTGTAGTGAGCTGACAACAATGTTAGTCGCAAAACCTCTCCCTTGTATTTTTTATTGAGATCATGAACGAGTCTAATATTGCCAATTGACTTTGACATTTTTTCCCCCTCAACATTAACAAATCCATTATGAAACCAATAAGTTGCAAAATCTTTAGGATCTTTATTTTCTGATATGGAACAAGTTTGTGCTATTTCATTTTCATGATGCGGGAATACCAAGTCAATACCACCACTATGGATATCAAAAGGAAGACCTAATGATTTTTCTGACATAACGGAGCACTCTAAATGCCATCCCGGTCTTCCAAATCCCCAAGGTGAATCCCACCCAGGTAAGGGTGAAGGAGATGGTTTCCATAAAATAAAATCTGCTGGATCTTTTTTGAACGGCGCTACTTCAACACGGCTTCCAGCTATTTGTTCATCTCTATTTCTTTTTGAAAGAATTCCATAATTATCAAAACTTGGCACATGAAATAAAACATGACCCTCTTTTTCATAAGCTTTATTTTCATCAATTAATTTTTTTATTAATTCGATCATTTCTTTAATATTATCAGTTGCCCTTGGTTGAATATCAGGAAGATTAACACCAAGTGCACTCATGTCATTATTGTAAATCTCTGTATATTTATTTGTGATAACACTAATATCCTCACCTGTTTCTTTAGAAGCTTCTATAATCTTGTCATCAATATCAGTGATATTAGATACATAGGTCACTTGTTTAAATTGTGTTTTTAATACACGGACTAATAAATCATTTACAACTGCCATACGCGCATTACCTATGTGCGCAAAATTGTAAACAGTTGGACCGCAAGCATATATTCTTACATGATCTGGATTAACTGGTTTAAAAAATTCTTTTTTACCACTTAATGTGTTTTGTAACTGTAATGACATCAATATAATTTTTAATAATTAAGTTCTATTACCACGGGTTCGCCATGAACTAAAATGATTGCAGCTTTTTCAAATGATGGAGGACCTTTTGGTTGATAATTATTACTAAAGGCAAAACCTTCTTTTGGTCTCCAGAATAATCCAGTCTTTAATTTTCCATCTGAATCTTCATCGTGATAGGCAACAATTGCTATTTTTCCTTCATGTATCTTACTCAAAGGAACTACAACCTCACCCTTTTGCGCTCTTTTTCTAACGCTCTCAATTGCTAATTCTTCATCCAAAAAGCTCTCTTTTGAGTCATATATCTTAACATCAATGTAACCATCACCATGTTCTACATTTGGAAAAATGATAGTTCCATGTGCAAAAAGACCTAAAGACCATGTGACTGTTAAGCCAAAAAAGAATATTTTAGTAAAAAAACTTTTCATATAAGTATCCTAATTATAATAGAATCAAGTGCTGAACAATAAAGAATATCTAAATAGACTATATCAATCAGATAAACCTCTTATAATTTACAAAACTGATAAGGGTTATGATATCTACACTGATTTTTCTAGAAGAATTATTATTAATAAAAAAAATCTAAAATATTTTCTTAATATCCAATCAAAGTCAAAAAAATCTAAGATTGAAGAATTGAATTGTTATGTTGGTTTCTTTGGTTATAAGCTTCTTTGTGAAAATATAGGAATAAAGTTTCCAAAACAGCAATCTAAAAATTTTCATAGTGGCGTATTTTACAAGCCACAAACTAAAATTAGTATTGGTAAAAAAATAGTAATCAAAAGCATTAAAGCCAATTTTAGAAATATAAGTATCAATACAAAAAAATATTTACAGTTAAATAAAAAGTTTAATCTTAATTTATCTTTAAAGCAGTACTCTAAGATATTTAATGATTTCTCTAAAAATATTAAACAGGGAAAAACTTATCAAATTAAAATAGCTCAAACATATTCGAAAAAAGGTAATATCAATTCTATTGATCTTTTTTGGAAGCTAATGAAAATGAATGAATCACCTGAAAGTTTTCTTATCAGGGAAAAAGACTATAATATCGTAAGTTGTTCACCAGAGACACTCATATTGAAAAAAGATAACACAATTAGAACTAAACCTATTGCTGGAACATTAAGAAAAACAAAGCAGTTAAATAAAAATAAAGCTCTCACATTCTTTAGAAGAAATGAAAAAGAAACTAAAGAACATAATATGATTGTTGATATGGAGAGAAATGATCTGTCTAAAATTTGTAAAACTGGATCTGTAAAAATAGATAAACTAAAAAAGGTTGAGGAATATCGTGATCTTTTTCATTACGTTACAACAATCAAGGGAGTTATTAAAAATAAAATGAGTAACCATGATATAATTTCTTCTTTAATGCCAGGAGGTTCAGTCATTGGTTGTCCAAAAATTAGTACTATTCAACTTCTAAATAGAAAAGAAAAATTTGACAGAAATATTTATACAGGCAGTTTTGGAATTATACATTCAAATGGTGATATGCGATTTAACATAATGATTAGAACACTACTTAATTTCAAAAATGATATTGAATTATCAGTTGCTAGTGGTGTGATCTTAGGTAGTACTGCAAAAAAAGAATATAATGAAAATTATATTAAAGCTAAATCACTTTTAGATCTATTTAACTAATGATTTATCTCATTGATCATGAAGACTCATTCACATACAATTTAGCTCATCTACTAGATAGTATTGAGCCAACATTTGTTTCAAATTATTATGAAATAAATCAAACAAAACTAGAAAAATCTTCGACCATCGTTCTTTCACCAGGCCCTGGTGAACCAAAAGATTATCCATTAACAACTAAGATTTACAATAAATATAAAGGAAAGAAAAAAATATTAGGAATATGCTTAGGTTTCCAACAAATAGTTTTTTGTGAAGGAGCTAAAATAGTTCAACAAAAAAATATTCTTCATGGTTATCAGAGTCATATTAAAGTTACTAACGATAAATCAATTTTTAAAAAAAATTTTAATTTCCTTGGAGGTCGATATCATTCCTTAAAAATGGCTGAACCATTTGTTTCTCAATCAATGATAATTACAATGCGTTGTGTAAAAACAAATGTAGCAATGGCGGTTGAAGATGATATTAATAAAGTCTATGGATTACAGTTTCACCCAGATTCATTTTTAACTCCACATGGAAAATATCTTATTAAAAAAATCCTTTCACGCTAAGAATTTTAAATTACTAAAGTTCAATTCTCTTTGGGGATACAAGGGCATCTTTACAACCATTAGACTATTTGGCAAAGAGCCAAATTTTATCTTAGTTGATCAGCATTTAAAAAAACTAAATAAAGATTTAAGATACTTTGGCATTGATATTAAAATTTCAAAAAATTTTTTAACTAATTTTTTAAATAAATATTCTAAAATTAAAAATTACGATCACCTACTAAGAATTGCAGTCACAAAAAAAATAATCTCATTATCTGTACGTAAACGAAACAAAGATCATAAGTATTTTACTGCAAAATTTTTTAGATTCCAACGGGCTTTACCTAACTTCAAAAACTTACAATACAAAAAAATAATTTCTTTACAAAAAAAAATTAATTTACAAAAAGAAGAGATTCTTTTTTATTTTAGCAACAAAATTTTAGAAGGCTCTACGACCAATTTAATTTTTGTAAACGGGAATAAATTATTCACTCCAAAAAATTACTATTATCATGGAATTACTCTAGAATACTTAATTAAAAATCTACCTTATAAAATTCATAGAACAGATATTAATATTTCTAGTTTACATCAATTTAGTGAAATACTTCTAGTTGGTTCTGGTAAAGGTGTGGTTAGTATTTCTTTTATTAAACAATTTAATTGGTATAGGTCTTCAATGAAAATATATAATTATTTATCAAAAAAATATTCAAAAATATTATTGAAATGAAATTAGGAAAATATAATTTTAAACTATCTAGTCCAACGGTAATGGGAATATGCAATGTTACCCCTGACTCTTTTAGTGATGGTGGAAAGAGTTTTAAAAGTTCAGATGCACTAAAAAATATCAAAGAAATGGTTAAAAATGGAGCAAGTATTATTGATATTGGGCCAGAAAGTACAAGACCTGGTTCAGATCCATTAACACACATAGAAGAAGTTAAAAGATTAGATCCGATATTAAAAAAATTACCAAAAAATAAATTTGTCATATCGGTTGATACTAATAAAATTGAAACTCAAGAATACGCATTAAATATGGGAGCACATATTATAAATGATGTGTTCGGTGGCTCAGAAGATTTATTCTTTTTAACTAAAAAATTTAAAACAGGTTTAATTTTAATGCACACACCTGCGCCACCCAAAACTATGCAAAAGAAAATACACTCATATAATAATGTTGTACAAGATATTAAAAAAATATTTCTTCAGAAAATTAAACAATTAGAAAAAATAAAAATTCCTTCATCCAAAGTTTGGTTTGACCCAGGTATTGGTTTTGGTAAAAATTTAAAACAAAATATAGAAATCATGCAAAAAATTAATCAATTTAAGTTTAAGGGATATGGATTACTATTAGGATCATCTAGAAAAAGCTGGATAAACTTCATAGATAAGAGTGAAACAAATCAAAGATTGGGAGGTTCAATCGCTTCTGCATTATATTGTTATCAAAAGGGAGTTGATATATTTAGAGTTCACGACATAAAAGAAACGTCTCAATCATTAAAAATTTTTGAAAAACTATGTTCAAAGTAGAAATTAAAAACTTATCCATCAGTGCAAATATAGGTATCACTGCTCAAGAGAGAAAGAAAAAACAGTTGTTAAAGGTAACATTAGAATTTAGTTATCCTGTTAAAAACTCACTAGATTTAAATAATATAAATAATGTGAAGGATTATTCATCTATTACAAAATATTTAAAAACCTTCATAAAGGAGTCTCAATCTCATACTCTTGAGCATTTAATAATAAAAACATCTAATGTTCTTGAAAAAAAATTTAAAATTAAAAAAGTTAAAATTACAATTAATAAAACAGCTGTAGCAAAAAAATATGGAGCTGACTCACTAAGTGTATCAAACTGAAACAATAATCGCACTTGGCTCAAATCTAGGTCATGCTATATTTAATTTACGGTGTGCTGTTAGAGAGTTAAAAAATATTGGTAATATAAAAAAATTTGCAAATATTTATGTTTCTTCTCCTTATGGATACAAATCGCAAAGTAATTTTTTTAACACCGCAATAAAACTATTAACCAACCAGCAGCCATTAGAATTAATAAATAATATTTATGAAATTGAAAAAAAATTAAAAAAAAATAAAAAAATTATCAATGGTCCAAGAAACATTGATTTGGATATTATTTTTTTTGGCAAACAAATATTTAATAAAAAAAATTTAATAATTCCTCACCCAAGAGCAGCTGAAAGAGATTTTGTGTTATATCCAATACTTGATATTGATCCATTTTTTAGACATCCGCTTGAAAAAAAATCAGTAAAAGTCTTATCGCAAGAGTTGCAAAATAAATATATTATTAAACGTTTATCCTACCGAAATTTGATTTAAAAAATCCTTGAGTTTTGATTTAGAAATTAAATTTCTCTGATTTTTCAAGCTTCTAGAAATATCTAATCCAAAAGGTGATATTTGTTTTAGAATGGTGGAAACATTTTTTTTGTCTATACCGCCACCAATATAAACTGGAATATTTTTACTTTTTATAAACTGTATTTGTTT
This sequence comes from uncultured Alphaproteobacteria bacterium, assembly GCA_902519435.1. The sequence goes on along the minus strand of CABYKC010000024.1, from coordinate 1,782 downwards.
AATACTTTTTCTCAATGAATACTTTTTAATACTCTTTTTCCTATAAACATTCATAATCTGATATGCCAAATCTAAAATTCTCAATAAGTGATGCCATATTTTCATGATCATCAAAATTATTTTTAAGACAAGCTAAAATAAAATCATGTGATCTGTTTCCAGATTTAACAAGCATGGGAAGTTCAACTGAAGCAAACCAAAAGCGACGTAATAATAATTCTGGTGATACCCAATCTACCTCCAAATCACTCCAACCATTAGGTTGTTTGGCACGATAAGGTGAATGACCTATTTCTCTAAGTATCCATGATAATTGTCTTTGTCTATTATTTGGTTTTGACTTAAAAGTATAATTCATTTTTTCAAAAGAAAGCGGAATATTTAAATCAAACATTCTAGATAGTTGCATTAACCATATTTCAGGTGGATGAAATTTATATGTATTCTCATTATATTTATAAGCTTGCGTTATAACTGCTTTATGAATTTCAATTAAGTTTCCATTGGATTTGTTCCATGCTTCTATTACGGGTTTTATCATTTCATCTGTTGGTTCATCTGTAATAAAATGCCTACATAATTTTGTTGAAACAAATTTTATGCAGATTGGGTGTGTTGCCAAATCATGAATTACTTTAGCAAGTTCTCTTTTTGCGTCATTTTTATATTTAACTCCTAAAACTATTTTATCTCCTTTTTGATGCATTTCTTGATCAAACCATATATCGCCGGTTTCTAAATTTTTTCTATCCCATTTGTGCGCCCAACCTGTCATGATATAGGCTAACTGAATAACATCTTCCTGAGTATATCCAGCATTAGGAGAAACTGTATGTAACTCTAATAATTCTCTTGCATGATTTTCGTTTATAGTCTCTCCCCACTCCATTCCTTTTTTAGAATTGGGGCCAAAAGATTCTGAATTATCAAGGTGATGAATCATACACCATGAAGTAGTTACTGACTGAACCATCTCTTCAAAAGTTTTAACCATGTTAGGTCTAATAATTTCACGTTGATAGGGTCCAGTACTAAACTCTGCTAGAAAATCTTTTTCACTTATTGCAAAATGATTTCCCCAAAAAAGCCAGAAACGCTCGAAAACAGGTTGTTTGGAATACTTTGTTTGAAAATGACGAATAGCATGTTCATTTAATTCAAAATATCTTTCACCAGTTTTTATTCTTAATTCATCTTTTGCTTTTCTATACGCATGTTTATCATTTTTAAATTTTTTTCTTAAAACCTCTCTATCTCCGTACACCCATTCACCATATTTTTTTCTTAAATCTTTTTCTGTTGGGATTGTTCCAGGCCACAAGAGATCAGGTATGGTATCTAATTGATTTATTGCCCAATTAAGAGGATCTTTATCTGGTTTTTCATTTGGCGACAGGCCAAACGCTACTCGTCTATAAAAATTTAATGACATATATAAAAAAAAATAGTTTACATATATTTATAATTTTTAAAAATAAAATTTAATGAAAAATATACCTCTAAAAATTTGTGGCATAACAAATGTGAAATCTGTTGAAGTGGCACATAAAAATAAAATAAAATCATTGGGTTTTGCAAGTAAAAATTTAAATGGACCAAACACAGTTAGTGATAAAAAAATACAATCATTAATTAAAGAATGTAAAAATTATAAGATAGAAACAGTGCTTCTGACTCGGTATGTATCTTTAGACAAGCTAATAGAGCAAATAGATTTTACAAAACCAAAGACAATTTCATGTTCATATCATTTTCCCAAAAAAGATTTATTAAAAATAAAAA
>CABYKC010000023.1 GCA_902519435.1 uncultured Alphaproteobacteria bacterium | reverse complement strand
CTCCATAATTAAAACTTCGATGAACATTGATAAAAGCAATTCTTTTATGGCCATTATTTGAAAGCTTATCCATTAACAGTTCAATACTTTTCTTATTATCCAGATCAATCCAAGCATGCTCTGTTTGTTTGTTAGTTCTACCCCAAGTCACAAATTTGATTCCTCTTTGGTTTAAGAATTGAACTCTTTCATCATTTTTTTTAATTTTATAAAAAATAAATTTATCTGCTTGACCTGTATTAATGAGTTTTTTGAAATAGTTCATTTCTTCATCTTCATTTAAGCAAAATTTTGTTATTAATTCAGTATTTGTATTTTTTATCCCAAGAGTAATTCCTGCAAGAAACTGTAAAACAACGTGATCTGGTGCGTCGGGATCTATGGATGATATAAAAGCAATTGTATCCGTTTTCTTGGAAGCTAATCTTTTGGCATTTAAGTCAGGAAAGTAGTTATATTTTTTAGCTGTTTTAAAAATTTTATCTTTTGTTTTCTGTGATATATTGTCATATCCATTCAATGCTCTTGATACTGAACTCACTGATAAACCTAATTTTTGAGATAAACCAACAATATTTATTTTCTTGTTTTTCTTCATAATACTTAAAATCTATTAATTAAATTAAATAATACTATTTGGCTTGACAAGTAAAACGTTTTACTAAATTGTCAAATTATTAAAAAAAAGGGAGGAAAATAATGAAAAAATTTTTTTCAATATTATTAACTATATTCGTACCCCTATCTTTTACTAACGTTTCCAAGGCTGCTGGTCACATGGAAGCTGAAGTTATTCACTGGTGGACTTCTGGTGGAGAGCAAGCTGCAATTTCAGAATTTGCTAAAGCTTGGGAAGAAATGGGTAATACTTGGATTGACACTGCAATTACTGGTGGTGATAATGCAAGAGGTACAACTGTAAACAGAATTATTGGTGGAAATCCGCCAACTGCAGCACAGTTCAACGTATCAAAACAATTTGTAGATTTAGTTGAGCAAGGTTTACTTCAATCACTTGAAGAAGTTGCTTCAGCAGAGGGTTGGAGAGATTTTATTTACCCACCTGAATTAATTGAAACTTGTGAATTTGAGGGTGAATTTTATTGCGTTCCTGTAAATATTCACAGCTGGCAATGGATGTGGATCAACAATGACGTTTACAAACAAGTTGGTTTACCAGTGCCTCAAACCTTTGAGGAATTTTTAGCTGGAGCTCCAAAAATTCAAGAAGCTGGAATCATTCCATTGGCACTAGGTGGTCAAGGATGGCAAGAATCTGGTATGTTTGATGTTGTTGCGTCTTCAATAATGGGCTTTCCTCTAATGCAATCAATTTATAGAGATAAGGATCTAGATGCATTTAGAGATGGAAGATTTGAGTCAGTTCTAAATACTTACAGAGAATTAAATCAATTCACAGATGAAGGTTCTCCTGGAAGATTATGGAATGATACTACAGCTATGGTTATCGAAGGAAAAGCTGCAATGCAAGTTATGGGAGATTGGGCAAGAGGTGAATTTGCTGTTGCTGGACAAGAAGCAATGGTTGATTATTCTTGTGTAATTCCTGGTAAAGAAAAATATGTTGCTCTTGGTGGTGATGTATTTGTTTTTCCTAAAAATGATGATCCAAAAGTGAAAGATGCTCAGCTAGCAATGGCAAGTATGATGGTTAATCCAACTGTACAGGCTAAATTTAACAATGCTAAAGGTTCTCTTCCTATGAGACTTGACGTTGATACTTCTGCAGCTGATGCTTGTATGCAAATGGGTTTAGATTTAATTCAAAATCCAGATGCAATTATGAGAGAAAGTGATGATTGGAATACTCCTGCGTTCACTGCAGCATGGGGTGATATTATTTCTGAATTTAGAAATGATCCTAATTACACTGTTGCTCAAGTAATGGACGACTTAGAAGGCGTTTTAACTAGCGGACTTTAAATATATACGAAATGGCAGGATTAATTTATCCTGCCATTTAACATTTTATGCCTTTTTATAGAAACATAGCTGCAAAAATAGCACTGTTACCGATGATAGTTATATCTTTAACTGTCTTTGTTGGATGCATTATTTATTCTTTTGTATATTCTTTAACAAACTCAAAATTAGTTCCAGTAATGAACTATGTTGGTTTTGATCAATACGAAAGATTATTTAAACAAAGAAAATGGGATGTAGCTGTAGAAAATATTTTTATTTATGGTTTTGTATTTACAATTGGTTGTCTGATTATTGGTTTTTTATTAGCAGTTTTGATTGATCAAAAAATAAGAGGTGAGAGTTTATTTAGAACAATTTTTTTATATCCTTATGCCATGTCTTTTGTTGTTACTGGTTTAGTCTGGAAATGGGTTTTAAACCCAACATTTGGTCTAGAGAATTCAATGCATATGTGGGGTATGACATGGTTTGAATTAGACTGGTTGGTAAATAGAGATCTTGCAATCTATGCTGTATGTATAGCTGCTGTTTGGCAAGGCGCAGGTTTTGTAATGGTATTAATGTTAGCAGGACTCAGAGGAATTGATGAAGATATTTGGAAATCACTTAGTATTGAAGGTGTAGCTAAATGGAAATCTTATATTTTTGTAATTTTGCCGATGTTAAGACCAATGGTAGTAACCGCAATTGTCTTGATTGCAGCAGGTGTAGTAAAAGTCTATGATTTAATTTTAGCTCTTACATCTGGTGGACCAGGATATGCCACTACAACACCTGCAATGTATGTAATGGAGAATTTTTTTAGTAGAGCAAATTTAGGACAAGCTTTTGCAGCTTCTATAATAATGTTTATTTCAGTTGTATGTATTCTTGCTCCCTGGGCTTTTTATGAATTTTATCTAAGAAACAAATACGCAAATAACTAATGTCTACTATTCCTAAAGGACCTCGACCAAAACACCTTACAGTTGGAAGAATAGGTTTGTATTGTTTTATAATTATGTGCGCATTATTTTTTTTAATGCCCTTATACGTAATGATCATAACTTCTCTTAAAGATATGGATGAAATAAGAGCTGCTAATATTTTAAACCTCCCGAAAGAACTTAGTTTTTATGCTTGGCCAAAAGCTTGGTCTCAAGCATGTACAGGATTTGTATGTGAGGGATTGAAGCCAGGTTTTGTTAACTCCGTGAAGATAACTGTACCTAGTGTAATTGTATCCGTAGCTTTAAGTGCACTTAATGGATATGCATTAGCCTTTTGGCGTTTTAGGGGAGCATACTTCTTTTTTGGCCTATGTATGTTTGGTGCATTCATTCCTTATCAAGTAATGGTGTACCCACTTTTAAAAATAGAAGATTTCTTAGGTATTTATTCTTCTTTACCAGGCATCATACTTGTTCATACTATTTTTGGTATGCCAATACTAACACTTATCTTCAGAAATTTTTACGCGAGTCTTCCAATAGATCTATTTAAAGCTGCCAGAATAGATGGTGGTAATTTTATAAAAATATTTTTTTATGTAATAATTCCAATGTCTACTCCTATAACTATCGTAGCTGTCATTCTTCAAGTTACAGGAATTTGGAATGATTTTCTTCTAGGATTAGTTTTTGCAGGAAGAGACAACCAACCAATGACAGTTCAATTAAATAATATTGTGCAAGTAGATTATGGTGTTGCCGAGTACAACGTAGATATGTCAGCAACAATATTAACTTCTCTAGTTCCTCTTTTTGTATACTTTATTTCTGGAAGATGGTTTGTGCGTGGAATAGCAGCTGGGGCAATAAAGGGGTGAGTATGAAAAATAGTGTTGAAGTAAAAAATATATCGTTCAGTTATGGAAAAACTGAAATATTAAATGATTTAAGTCTAGATATTAAAGAGGGAGAATTCATGGTTTTGCTTGGCCCTTCAGGTTGTGGAAAGACTACTTTATTAAACTGTATAGCCGGTCTTTTGGATTTAACGGATGGACAGATTTGGATTGAAGAAGATAACGTTACATGGAAAGAACCAAAAGATAGACATATAGGAATGGTATTCCAATCTTACGCATTGTACCCAAGTATGACTGTTGAGAAAAATTTATCATTTGGGTTAAGAATGATGGGTACGGCAAAAGATTTAATTAATGAAAAAATTAAAAATGCTGCAACTCTACTACAAATAAATGAATTACTTAAAAGAAAACCCTCTCAACTCTCTGGAGGCCAAAGACAGCGTGTAGCCATTGGTAGAGCTTTGGTTAGAGATGCAAAAGTTTTTTTATTTGACGAACCTTTAAGTAATCTTGATGCAAAATTAAGAGCTGAACTACGCTATGAAATTAAAAAACTTCATAGAGATTTATCAAATACTATGATTTACGTTACTCATGATCAAATAGAAGCTATGACGCTTGCGGACCGTATATCTGTTATGAAAGATGGATTAATACAGCAATTAGATACACCTAAACAAATTTACAACAAACCAGCTAATTTATTTGTGGCTGGTTTTATTGGATCTCCAAGCATGAATTTTTTAAATGCCAAATTTGAAAAATCAAATCAAAATATAATTGTTGGGAATAAACAAATTGATATTTCTAAATATGAAAACATAAATAAATTGATTAATGATCAAGAGGTTGTTTTTGGAATAAGACCTGAAAATATAAACATAGAAAAAAATGAAAATTCTATTCAATGTAAAGTTGAATTAGTGGAACCTATGGGGGCAGATACTCTTGTGTGGACTAGTGTTGAAAGTAACCCGATATCTATTAGGCTAGAAGGAAGTTCAAATTTTAATTTAAATGATGAAATAAACATTTTATTTGATATAAATAAATCTTCAATATTTGACAGCAAAACTGAGGAGAGAATTTAATGAACAGAAATCAAGTAACAATGCAGTTGTACACAACAAGAAAATTTCAACCTTACGAGCCAATATTTAAATTCCTATCTGAGTCTGGAATTAAAAATATTGAATTATTTGATTTAGATAAAATTGATTTAGATAATTTTAAATCAATGATGGAAGAAAATAGTATTTCTATAAAATCTTCTCACATAAGTTTTCAAGCAATTACAAATACAGAAGAAACAATTAGTAGGATGAAATATCTAAATATTAAGCATGCGATAGTACCTTCTGTGCCTGAAAAATTTAGTAAAGATTTTGCTTCAAATTTTGATCTTGATGAAGACACTTGGAATAACTTTGGTAAAGATCTCTCATCATATGTACAAACGTATGAAGATAATGGTCTAACTCTTGGTTATCATAATCATTCATTTGAATTCAGACCTCTTCCTAGCGGTAAGCTTCCAATAGAATGTATGATGGATCACAATGAAAATCTAAAAATGGAACTTGATCTTGGATGGGCAGTTGCTGGAAAAGCAGATCCACTTGATTGGATAGAAAAATATAAAAATAAAATTATTGGCTGTCACTTGAAAGATTTTTTTGATGAAACAAAAAATCTTTTAGACCATAGTGAACAATCTGCTGTAGGAGAAGGTTTCATAGATTGGCCAAAGCTTCTTGCAGAAGTTAAAAAAACACCATGTGAAGTTTTTGTACTAGAACACGATGATCCAAAAGATTATAAAGAATACACAACAAAGTCTTTAGAATATTTAGAGACAATTTAGTGAATATTGGAATTGTTGGTTGTGGGAATATTTCTGAGACATATTTTGAATGTCAAAAAATATTTAATAATTTCAAAATAGTTGCTTGCGCTGATATTAATAAGGAAGCTGCTTCTAATGCTGCATCTAAATATAATGTTAAATCTCTATCAGTTGAAGAAATTGTAGAAAGTAATGAAATTGATTTAATCATTAATTTAACAATACCTGCAGCCCATAAAGAAATTATTACAAAATCACTACATAATGGAAAACACTGTTTTAGTGAAAAGCCTTTAGCAATGAATTTTGAAGAAGGTTTAGAGATACAAAAATTAGCAGATGAAAAGGGTTTATATGTTGGATGTGCACCAGATACTTTTCTAGGAGCTGCAGGCCAAAAAGCTAGAAAATTAATTGAAGACAATAAGATAGGTAAAATTGTTCTAGGTACATTTAATTTAATGTCTCATGGTATGGAGCATTGGCATCCTAATCCTGATTTCTTCTTTAAACCCGGAGCCGGACCAGTTTTTGATGTTGGTGTTTATTACATTACTCAATTAGTAAACCTAATTGGATCAGTTAAACAAATAAACGCAATTAGTGGAACTGCTACAAATGAGCGAACAATAACAAGCCAACCTAGATATGGTGATAAAATTAAAGTTGAAACACCAACAACATTAATGGGATCGTTAGAATTTACAAATAATGCTAAAATCCAATTTTTTTGTACTTGGGATGTTTGGAAAAATAATCACTCAACGATCGAGCTTTACGGATTAGATGGAAGTATGATTGTGCCTGACCCCAATTTTTTTAGTGGCGATTTATTAATGTCTCAAAAAGATAAAGATTGGGAAGTAATCAATAATGATAAAATGTTATTAGGTATACCTAACAAGAGTGATAATGATGGAAATAAAAAAGCAAATTATAGAGGTATAGGGCTTTCAGAAATGATTGATTCAATTGCTAAAAATCGTAAAGCAAGATGTTCACTTGAATTATCTCTTCATGTTTTAGAAATAATGGATGGTATAATAAAATCTGCAGAAGAAAAAAGATCGTATATTTTAACTACAAATCCTGAACAACCAGATTTACTAACTGAAGAAGAAATAAGTAAACTTAAAATATAAATATGTCAGAAATTAAATTTACATCTGATTTTATTTGGGGCGCATCATCTGCAGCTTATCAAATCGAAGGTGCTTGAAGTTTAATTCTTCCCCCAAAACTTGTCATAAAACAAAAACCTTTATTTTTATTAATATATTCAATGGCATCTTCTTTGCTCATAGTCATTTGAAGCTGATTCCAATTAGTTGTGTCTGCTTCATGAATATATTTTGTCAGAGCAATTGATGTCTTAACATCTGAAAATGCATCGTGAGCAAACTCAACAGGTAAATTATTCATCTCTGCAATTTTTTCTAATTTAAAACTAGGATTACCTCTTTCGGTTAAAGGTGTTTTTATACTTGATGGGTTGATGGCATATAAACCTCTCGCTAAATTTAATGTGTCGCCCCTACTCTTTCTTGTTACATAAGGATAGAACATGTGACTAAACAAATTGTATTCGAGAACTGATTCATCAAACTCTATTATGTTGTGTCCTATAAAAGTAGAACTTGGATCATCTTTTTTCCATTCATCAAAAGTTTCATTAATTTTTTTCATTAATTCGTAAGATGATTGAGGGGCATCAAGTGCCTCTTTCATACCTTTAAGTGTTGTTATTAATGCACCAGGTTGAGAAATCACTGATGTTCTAGGTCTGCAGAACTCATTCATATTTTGATTTGTTTGATTAAACTTGGAGTCAGTAACTATTGCAGCAATTTGCATTATCTGCTCCCATTTTGGAGTAGTGCCAAAAGCAGTTGGATATTCTTTCTTACCTCTTCCCGATGTTTCTAAATCATAAAATATATATTTTGACACTGATAAATAACCTTACTGGTATTTATAGACTATTAATTATCTCTTTTGGACCAATAAAAATGATAGAAAAGAGTAGCGGCGATAGCAACAAAAAGAGAGATAAAGGCTACGTAGATTATAGTAGCAATAGCCCAATAAGCTACAGCAATTAAAAGACCAATAGCTGTAATTCCAGCCCAAAAATAGATCAGTCTTTCTAAAAATAATTGCATAACCATTCTATTATACAATAATTATAGAAGTTTATCAATTTCCTCACGAGAAGGCATAGAATTTGCCGTACCAATTTTAGTCGTTGATAAGCCAGCTGTAGCACTAGCAAATTTTAGCGCATCTTTAATATTTTGTCCCTCAGTAAGTGCTGCAGCAAAACCAGCATTAAAAGCGTCACCAGCACCAGTAGTATCAACTACTGGATTTGAAAGATTAGCTATAGGTAAAGAGAATTTATCTTCACTATTAGCAAAAAAAGCTCCTTTTTCTCCAAGAGTAATAACAACATTTTTAATTCCTTTTTCTAATAATTGCATTGCAGCTTTTTCAGCATCCTCATGAGTTTCAACATTGTTATCAACATAAAAACTTGCTTCCGTTTCATTTGGTGTAAAATAATCAATCATAGGAAATAAGGATTCATCTATTTCAGCTGCTGGCGCAGGATTTAAAATTGTTTTTACATTTAAACTATGTGCTTTTTTTAATGCATAGGTAACAACATCCTTTGGCGCCTCTAATTGTGTAAGAAATATACTTGAGTTTTTAATTGCTTCTTCTGCTTTATCTATATCTTCAATAGTAATTTCACCTGCTGCACCCGGAAAAACATTAATAGCATTAGCTCCTGTTCCTTCATTAACAAGTATGCCAGCTGCACCGGTTGAATGGTCTTTTGAAATAATAACATTGCTATAATCAACACCAGAATTTTCATAAATCTCTGTTGCCATAGAGCCAAATTGATCATCACCAATCTTTGAAATAAAAAAAGTTTTTGCACCAGCCTTAGATGCAGCTACAGCTTGGTTTGATCCTTTGCCACCAGGACCAATAATAAAATTTTTACCAAGAATAGTTTCTCCCTCAACGGGAATTTTTTCTCCAAAAAAAACGAGATCAGCAACAAAAATACCAAGAATACTAATCGACATAATTATTTATCGATTATCCAAACAGTACCATCTGGTTTAATAACACCTTTTGTTAAAATAAAATTACAGTAAGGTCGTCTTTCACTTGTTGTAATATATGCATAGGTTGATCTTGATTGCTTATAAAATTCTTGTCTTTCGTATGAACCAATTTTCCAATGATCTCCTGATACTTCCTTAATTGCATCAATTACTTCTTTGTTCGCATCATTAATTTCATCTGGTTGATTATCAACTTCCATTCGGTGAACAGCTGAGTCTACGAAACTATCTAATGGAAAAACAGATAAAACAGCTCTCATAACAGTTGTCATATCAAGGCCGTCTAATCGGTGAACTCTATTGTGATTCGAATGAGCAGGATAATTAATATCGGATATAACGAGTCTATCACCATGACCCATTTCACGTAATGTTTTTAGTATATCAGGACTTAAAATAGGATCGACGTTAATTAACATATTTTTAGTATATCACTCTCCGTACGGGATCCAAATATTTTTTACTTGTGTACTTTGATATAAAAACTCTTCTAAGAAATCTTCTTCTTTCGAAGACCAATCAAGATTTTTTGATTGTGGACACCAAGTTCTTTTCAAATTTGATGTTGTACTTTGAATAACCTTCAGACGCTCATTATTATTTTCACTAAAAAACCAAATACCATCAATATTTTCATGTTCAGATAATATTTTATTCAAACTATTTTGTTTAGTTGTAAGGATATTAATATAACCAGCTGGAACATCAGAGGTTTCAAGTAGTTGATACAATTCTGTTGCTAAAAGAGACGTATTTTGTCCTGGAACAATAATACTGGCAT
>CABYKC010000022.1 GCA_902519435.1 uncultured Alphaproteobacteria bacterium | reverse complement strand
CTTCTGACTTTGAAATTATTCCTATATCAACTGATCTTTGTCTTAAAATTCTGTTATTAGTAAGCAAGCTTTCAAGATCATCAATAAATTTTGGAAGAGTTTTAAAATGTTCAAATAATTTTTCTTCCATTCCTTCTGGCATATCCTGATGAACGCCGCCAGGTCTAAAATAGGCTGCATGAAATCTTGCTCCAGATACGGCTTCATGAAACTCCAAAAGCTTTTCCCTTTCTTCAAAACACCATAAAAAAGGTGTCACTGCACCAATGTCAGCAGCATAGGCAGGTATATTTAATAAATGATTTAGTATTCTAGTAATTTCAGCAAAAATAACACGAATAAATTTTGCTCTTTCAGGAACATTGATACCTAGAAGATTTTCAGTTGCTAATGCAAAAGCATGTTCTTGACACATTGGTGAAACGTAATCAAGTCTATCAAAATAAGGAACTGCTTGAAGATAAGTTTTATATTCAATTAATTTTTCTGTCCCCCTATGTAACAATCCGATGTGTGGTTCTGCTCTTTGAACTACTTCACCTTCAAGCTCAACTACTAAACGTAAAACACCATGCGCAGCTGGATGTTGAGGGCCAAAGTTAATTGTAGTTGTATTAAGCTCTACTTCTTTCATTTAATTTTCACCAGTAGATTTCTCATCACCAAAAAGTTTGTTTTCCATTCCTTCCCAAGGAGATTCACTATCAAAATTTCTAAATTCTTGAGTTAACTTAACAGGTTCATATATTACTTTTTTTTCAAGGTCGTCATAGCGAACTTCTGTGTGTCCTGTTAAAGGAAAATCTTTGCGCAATGGATAACCTTCAAAATTGTAATCAGTCATTATCCTTCTTAAATCAGGATGGTTAATAAATTCAATTCCAAATAAATCATAACATTCTCTTTCATACCAATCCGCAGATTTGTGAATATTTGTTATTGATTCTATGTTTTCATTTTCTTTAATAAAAGTTTTAAGAATAATTTTTTTATTTTTTGTTAAACTTTGCAAAATATAAATTAAATCAAATCTAAATTCTCTTGAAGGATAGTCTACAGCCGTAATATCTAATAATTGATTGAAATTAAGCTCAGTGTTATCTCTTAATTCATTAAAAATTTTTATAATATTATTTTTTTCAAATTCTATTTCTAACATATTATTATTTTCTAAAACATTAGTTATGCCATCTATTTTAGTAAGAAATTTAATCATATAAAATTATCTTTTAAATTTATTTTCTCTTCTAATTTTTTTCTGTAATTGTAATATACCGTAAACTAATGCTTCTGCTGTTGGGGGGCATCCTGGTACGTAAACATCGACGGGAACTATCCTATCACAGCCTCTTACTACTGAATACGAATAGTGATAATATCCACCACCATTTGCACATGAGCCCATTGATATTACCCATCGAGGTTCTGGCATTTGATCATAAACTTTTCTTAAAGCCGGTGCCATTTTATTTGTTAGTGTGCCAGCAACAATCATTACATCAGATTGTCTAGGACTACCTCTTGGTATGACTCCATAACGATCTAGATCATATCTTGCCATATAAGAATGTATCATTTCTACTCCACAACATGCTAATCCGAATGTCATTGGCCATAAAGAACCAGTTCTAGCCCAAGTAAGAATTTTATCATAGCTAGCGACTAAAAAACCTTTTGAAGATAATTCTGAATTTAGTTCATCATCAATAATTTTTTTTGCTTCATCTACTCCCATTCTAAAGCTCCTTTTTTCCATTCATAAATAAAACCAATAGTTAAAACAGTCAGGAAAATCATCATTGACCAAAAACCAAACAGGCCAATATTACCTAAAGTTATTGCCCATGGAAATAAGAAGGCAACTTCTAAATCAAAAATTATAAATAAAATCGCTACTAAATAAAATCTTACATCAAATCGTCCTCGAGCGTCGTCAAAAGCTTCAAATCCGCATTCATAAGCTGATAATTTTTCTTGGTCCGGTTGCGAGTCTCCAACTACAAAAGATAGCAATGTCATTCCAATAGCTAATGCTAAAGCAATGAATATAAAAATTAAAATAGGTAAATATTCAAATAGAAACTCAGTCACTATAATCTCACAATTAAATTAGTAATGTATTTAACGATTTATTCAACAATAACAACTTGTCTCGTTGCGACTTTAGTACACAAAAAAAATGATACATATGGCGCGAGAGACGGGATTCGAACCCGCGGCCTCTGCCGTGACAGGGCAGCGTTCTAACCAGCTGAACTACTCCCGCGCATGGTGGGTGTTGAGAGACTTGAACTCCCGACCCTCTCGGTGTAAACGAGATGCTCTACCAACTGAGCTAAACACCCAAATAAAATCGGCTGTTAAATTTATTTAACAGCCGGTGCAAGAAAAAAAAGTAATTAGTTGTTTACTGAATCTTTTAGAGCTTTTCCTACAGTAAACTTAGGTCTTTTGGATGCTGGTATTTGAATAGACTCACCTGTTCTTGGATTTCTACCAGTTGTTGCTTTTCTATGGCTTACGCTAAAGTTACCAAATCCTACTATACTAACCTTTTCATCTCGTTTTAAAGCATTAGTTATTGCATCTAGAAAGCTTTCAATTGCTCTAGTTGCGTCAGATTTAGATAATCCTGCGGAAGATGCTACAGATGCGATAAGATCATTTTTGTTCACTTTAAATCTCCTTTATTAAATTTATGCAATAATTATCTGTTTTCCCAACAAGTCAATATTATAATGATAATTTTCCCAGAAATAAGGGAATTTATCTATTAAATGGCTTAATATATAGAATATTTTTTTAAAATTATTAGTGAGTACTCGTGGTGTTTTGGTTATTTTTTAATTGAGATTCGGTTAAATTTAATGGAATTACTGATTTAGTTAAAGTATGTTCAAGAATTGAGAATGCATCAGATACTGGGATTATCTTAATACCCTTAATTACATCTTTATCAAATTCAGATACTTCTCTAAAATTATCTTGGGGTATTAGGACTTTTTTAATACCTGCTCTACTTGCTGCATATATTTTTTCTTTTAAACCTCCAATTGGAAGGACCCGTCCCCTAAGAGTAATTTCACCTGTCATTGCAATATCTCTTTTTATTTTATTATTAGTTAATGATGATACTAATGAGTTAAAAATTGCTATGCCTGCGCTTGGCCCATCTTTTGGTGTAGCTCCTTCAGGAACATGAATATGAATATCATAATTTTCGAAATCTTTAGGATTTATTCCTAGACTAATAGATTTTGACTTTACATATGAAGTAGCTGCTTGAATTGATTCTCTCATAACCTCACCTAATTTACCTGTAATAGTGAGTTTCCCCTTACCAATAGATAAAATAACCTCAACAGATAAAATTTCTCCACCTACTTCAGTCCAAGCCAAACCATTGGTTACACCTACCAAATTCTTTTTTTCAATTTCATTTGATCTAAATTTTGCAATACCGAGCAGATTTTGTATAGATTTGTCATTTAATTTTATCTTTTTCATTTTAGTAGTTTCTAATTTTTTTACAGTCTTTCTACAGACTTTAGAGATTTCTTTTTCAAGATTTCTTACTCCAGCCTCTCTAGTATAATTTCTAATAATAGAGTTTAAAACTTTAGAATTAAATGAAATTTCAGAGTTTTTTAATCCATGATTTTTAATTTGTTTAGGAACTAAGTATTTTTTTGCAATTTGATTTTTTTCTTTTTCTGTGTATCCAGGTATTCTAATAACTTCCATTCTATCAAGAAGGGCCGGAGGTATATTAAGGGTATTAGCAGTGCATACAAACATAACCTCAGAAAGATCATAATCTAGTTCTAGATAATGGTCATTAAACTTACCATTTTGCTCAGGATCTAGAACCTCTAAAAGTGCAGAAGATGGATCTCCCCTCCAATCAGAACCAAGTTTGTCAATTTCATCAAGCAATATGAGTGGGTTTGAAGATTTTGATTTTTTCATTGCTTGAATAAATCTACCTGGCATTGAGCCAATATATGTTTTTCTATGACCTCTTATTTCAGCTTCATCCCTTACACCACCAAGTGACATTCTAACGAAGCTTCTTCCTGTTGAATTTGCAATGGATTTACCAAGAGACGTTTTTCCAACACCAGGGGGTCCAACCAAACATAGTATAGGACCTTTAAGTTTATTAGTTCTTTTTTGAACTGCTAAATATTCGAGAATTCTCTCTTTAACCTTTTCTAATCCATAATGATCATTCTCTAATATTGTCGAAGCTTTATTAATGTTTTGAGAAATTTGATCAGGGTTATTCCATGGTATTGACATTACCCAGTCTAAATAGTTTCTAATTACAGTTGCCTCAGCAGACATAGGGCTCATATTTTTCAATTTTTTTATTTCAGCTGAACACTTTTCTTTAGCTTCTTTAGATAGATTATACTTGTTTACTTTCTTTTCAAGTTCGGCAATTTCATCTAAATCTTCATTTTCACCTAATTCCTTTTGTATAGCTTTCATTTGTTCATTTAGATAATATTCTTTCTGTGTTTTCTCCATTTGTCTTTTTACACGGCCCTTAATTTTTTTCTCGACTTGAAAAGAATCAATTTCAGAAGCCAAATAACCATAAACTTTATTAAGCCTATCTTCGGTATTTGTGATTTCTAAAATCTCTTGTTTTTTGGGTAAAGAAATTGAAATATTCGAGACAATAACATCAACAATTTTATCTGGATCATTAAATGTTCTGACATTGTTAATTACATCAAGAGAAACTTTTTTATTAAATTTTTGGAACTCAATAAACTGCTCAATAGTAAGTTTTTGCAGAGCTCTTATATTTGAATTTTTTTTAGTTTTTTGATTAATTTCGTTAATTGATGCAGTAATGAATTCTTGATTGAAATTTATTTTGTTTACTTTTGCCCTTTGGATCCCTTCCACCAAAACCTTGAGAGTTCCATCTGGAAGTTTTAATAACTGTATAATTTTAGCAACTGTTCCTACAGAATAGAGGTTTTCTTTATTAGGATTATCAATTTTTGAATTCTTTTGAGAAAGTAAGAAAATTTTCTTGTCACCTGTCATTACATGATTAAGAGCATTTACTGATTGCTCTCTTCCGACGAATAATGGAGCCACCATGTTTGGAAAAACAACAATATCTCTAAGAGGAAGAACTGGGATTTGATTTTTTACCATAATTTATAAATGTCTATATATTGACTAAATTCAAGAGTTATTAGTCATTAATTTTTCACTATTTTCTTTATTTGAATAAATTAGGATTGGATCACTTTTTTTTGCAATCACATCTTTATTTATCACTACTTTATATAGATCTTTTTGATCCGGAGCTTTATACATAAGATCCATTAGTGAGTCTTCTATTATAGACCTTAGTCCTCTAGCACCTGTATTTTGAGATACTGCTAACTTTGCAATTTCTTTTAAAGCATCTTCTTTAATTTCCAATTTTACACCATCCATTTTCATAAGAGATTCAAATTGCTTTACGATAGCATTTTTTGGTTGAGTCATTATTCGAATAAGCATATCTTCATCTAGTTCACTCAAAGTGGTTATTACAGGAAGTCTCCCAATAAATTCTGGAATCATTCCAAATTTTAATAAATCTTGGTTTTCTAGTTTTTTAAGTGATGCACCAACAGTTTTTTTAGTCTCTAAATCTAATTTGGAATTAAAACCAATTGCAGTTCCTTTTAAGCGATAATTTATAATTTCCTCTAAACCTGAAAATGCTCCTCCGCATATGAATAGTATATTAGAGGTGTCGACTTGTAAAAATTCTTGTTGAGGATGCTTTCTTCCCCCTTGTGGTGGTACACTTGCAATAGTTCCTTCCATAATTTTAAGTAGAGCTTGCTGCACTCCTTCACCAGAAACATCTCTTGTTATAGAAGGATTATCACTTTTTCTTCCAATTTTATCAATTTCATCAATATAAACTATCCCTTTTTGTGCACGTTCAACATTGTAGTCTGATGCTTGTAATAGTTTAAGAATTATATTTTCTACATCTTCTCCAACGTATCCTGCTTCAGTTAAACTCGTTGCATCAGCAACTGTAAAAGGAACATCTAATATTTTTGCAAGTGTTTGAGCTAATAATGTTTTACCTGTTCCGGTGGGACCTACTAAAAGAATATTTGATTTTGATATTTCAATGTTATCATTTTCTATATTAGATGATAATCTTTTGTAATGATTATAAACAGCCACTGAAAGTATTTTTTTTGAATCTTTTTGACCTATTACATAATCATTTAAAAATTTATTTATCTCTGATGGCTTTGGTATATCTTTTTTAATTTTGAATTTATTATTTTTATTATCTTCTTTGATAATATCCATGCATAGCTCTACACATTCATCACACACAAAAACAGTTGGACCGGCAATTAATTTTTTAACTTCTTTTTGATTTTTGCCGCAAAAAGAGCAAAATAATGAATCTTTATCATTTTTTTTGTTCATTATTTCCTTCCCTTTACAACTTTATCTATAAGGCCGAATTTAATAGCTTCATCAGCAGAAAAATACTTATCTCTTTCCATAATGGTAGATATTTCTGATATTTTTTTTCCAGTGTGCTTTGAATAAATTTCATTTAATTTTAACTTTGTTTTTTTTATTTCATTAGTTTGAATTTCAATATCAGTTACTTGTCCCTGATAACCTCCGCTAGGTTGATGGACCATGATTCTAGAGTTAGGTAAAGAAAACCTCATTCCTTTTTCTCCAGCAGTTAAAAGAAGTGAACCAGCAGAAGCGGCTTGACCAATACAAATAGTCATTATTTTTGAAGAAACATATTGCATAGTGTCGTAAATAGCTAATCCAGACCAAACGATACCTCCTGGTGAATTAATATAAAAAGAAATTTCTTTTTTTGGATTTTCAGACTCTAAAAATAAAATTTGGGCGCAAATTAGACTTGCAACATTATCGTCAATAGGACCAGTTAGAAAAATTATTCTTTCTTTTAATAATCTTGAATAGATATCATAAGATCTTTCACCTCTTGATGATTGCTCAACAACCATTGGTATAAGATTATTGGTAATATTATCTATCGGATCTTTCATTTTTTATTATCTTTAATATCAAATGTTTTAACTTCAAGTTTTTTATATTCGTCTTCATTTAATTTTATAACATTTGTTTTCGATTTGGAAATAATTGAATCGATTACTTTTTGCTCAATTAGAGGTGCGCGGATTGTATCTAGTGATGATGGATTTTTTTCAAAATACTCCATAATCTGCTTTTCTTGACCAGGGTATTGACTGCTATATTCTAAAATTCCCTTATTTATTTCCTCCTCGGTTATTACTACTTTTTCTTCTGAGGCGATATGTTGCATTAATAAACCAAGCTTGACTCTTCTTTCTGAAATTTTTTTATATCTCTTTTTAAGATCATCATCTTTTAATAATTTATCATCCTCATCTAAGTTGCCTTCTTTTTTTGCATGTTCTAAACGATGCCAAATTTGATTAAAATCATCTTCTAATACTCCATCAGGTAATTCAAATTTGTAAGTATCATCTAAAAGATCCATTAATTCTTTTTTTTCTATTTGTTTTATTCCTTGCTCATATTGAGTTTTCATATTGTTAACCAGGAAATCTTTAAGATCTTTTTCTGTTTTGAAACCATTCTTATCTAAAAAATCTTTAGTAAGTTCAAATTTAATTTTTTCTTCAATTGCAATTATTTCAAAATGAAAAGTTATTTTTTTAAATTTATCATCTTTAAGAATTTTAGATAAGTTAATTTTTAATTCAATTTTATCTCCTACTTTTACTTTTCGTTCTATTAATTCTTTATTTAAACCTGGAAGTAATCCGTCGTCAAAATTTAAATCAATGGGAAAATTTTTTTGAGATCTTAAATATTCTGGAAGGTCTGCTTGTAAGGACTCAAAATTAACTATAACTTTGTCAGAATTTTTAACTTGTCTAGAACTTTCAATTTTTTTAAAATTTTTTTGTGAATCAATAAAACTCTTAAATTGATTTTCTTCTGCTTTTTTACCTAATTCAATTTCGTACTTATTAATTTTAAGGTCTTTAAAATCTTTGAGTTTAATTTCAGGTTTTAAATCAAATTTTAAATTAATTTTTATTGGCTTATTTTTTTCGTAGTTACTAAGCTCAACTTTAGGAGCTCTAAAAAGAGTAAACTTTTTTTCATCAATTAATTTTTTTGTATTTGTATCTATTACTTTTTGAATTACTTCATTTAAAACATTATCTTCATATTTTTTTTTAACAATATTTAGTGGAGCTTTACCTTTTCTAAAACCAGGAATATTAACAGTAGGTAGTATTTGATTTATTTTATTATCTACTTCAATATCAATTTCTTCATAAGGAATTTCTAATGAGTATTCCCTATAAAGTTTTGTTGATTTTAATTCTTTTGTATTCATAATTAATCAAACCTAATGGTAGGCCGGAAAGGACTTGAACCTTCACACCTCGCGGCACTAGAACCTAAATCTAGCGTGTCTACCAATTCCACCACCGGCCCTATTATTATTAGCCTTTTATGTACAATAAATTAAAAAACAATAGAGAAAATTAACTAAATACAAAATGGGGCGAACGATGGGATTCGAACCCACGGCATCAGGCACCACAAGCCTGCGCTCTAACCAACTGAGCTACGTTCGCCATATAATTTAATTAAAAGTTTAATTTTTATATTAAATCGCTATATCAAAAATATGGAAGTTTCAAAAAGAATTTTTAATTTAGAAACAGAAACAGCATTCTCTATTCTTGCTAAAGCCAATGATCTAGTAGCCAAAGGTAAAGATATTATTAATTTGGGAATTGGACAACCTGATTTCCCAACACCAATCAATATACAAGAAGCTGCTATTAAAGCAATTAAAGATGGTTATCATGGATATACTCCATCAAATGGTATACCTGAATTACGAGAAGCAATTTCAGAATTAGTACTTAATAAATACAACACAAATATTAAACCGAATAATGTTTTAATAACTCCAGGAGGTAAGCCAGTAATTTTCATTACAGCATTATTACTAGGAAGTGAAGACAGAGAAATAATTTTTCCCGATCCTGGTTTCCCAATTTATAGATCTATGATTAAATACAGTGGTGCAAAAGCTGTGCCATTAAAACTTTCCGAAAAAGATAATTTCGAAATTAATACTGAACAATTAAAAGAGTTAATTTCTGATAAAACAAGTTTGATAATAATAAATAATCCAAACAACCCAACAGGATCATATATGAATAAGAAAAAGATTTTTGATCTTGTAAATTTGTTAGAACAGTACCCAAACGTCTATATTTTAAGTGATGAAATTTATAGTAATATTATTTTTAATAATGAACAAATGCCATCATTGTTAGAATACGAAAATATAAGAGATAGATTAATAGTTCTTGAGGGATGGAGTAAAACATATTGTATGACTGGTTGGAGATTAGGTTGGAGTATATGGCCAGAAAATTTAATTGAATATGCTAACAAAATATGTGTAAATTATAATTCCTGCGCTACCTCAATTTCGCAATATGCAGGATTGGAAGCAATAAAAGGTTCTCAGAAAGAAATAACAAAAATTGTTAGTGAATTTCAAAAAAGAAAAGAGTACGTTTTTAATGAATTGAATAAATTAGAAAAAATTTCTTGTTTTGAACCAGGTGGTGCTTTTTATGCGTTCCCAAATATCTCAAAAACTGGATTAAGCGGAAATAAATTTTCAGAAGTAGCACTTCAAGAAAAAGGTGTTGCTTTAGTTCCAGGTTCAAGTTTCGGTGATAATGCGAGTGAATTTGTTAGAATAAGTTTTGCTAATTCGCTAGAAAACATTAAAGAGGCAATTAAAAGGTTATCTACAATATGAAAAAAATAGAAGCAATTATTAAACCCTTTAAACTATCGCAAGTAAAAGAAGCGCTTCATGAAATTGGAATATCTGGAATGACTTTAATTGATGTCAAGGGTTTTGGAAGAC
>CABYKC010000021.1:5000-10482 GCA_902519435.1 uncultured Alphaproteobacteria bacterium | reverse complement strand
AATATTTATGGTTGGAAAATAATTTATCTTTTTTTTATAAGTATAAAAGAAAATGAAATTTCTTCATATATATTCTTAAAAATTCAACAAGTAATTTTAAAGATTGATAGCAGTAACAATGATACTTATAATAAAAAAATAACAAATACTTTTTTTTTAATAGACAAATCAAATAAAAAAAAACAAATAAAAGAATTTTTTGAAAATATTAATTACACAAAAGAAAATGAAAATTTTTTAAAATTTGTAAAAGCAAAAAGAATTGCAATAATAGGACCTGCAAATACAAAATATAAGGTCAATCTAAATGATTTTGATATCATTATAAGATTTAATGTAAGAAATAATAAAAATATATTTAAGAAAATTGATATTGTTTATTTCAATCATACTAAATCATCAACTCTTAAAAATTTTAATTTTTTAAATTCTTATCAAACAAAATTTGTAATATTTAAAAACTCAAAAAAAATATCTAATCAAAATTTACAAACAAGAAAAATCCATTCATTTAATATGGGTATATACAATCAACTTAATATGCTACAGTCATGTATTCTTGACTTATTAATTTATCAGCCCAAATTTATAAAACTTTACAACTTTTCATTTTTTATCAATATTGAAAACAAATATTATGAGAAAGATTATCAAGTAAAAAAATACAAAAATTTGAAAATTGAAGAAATGTTTGTTAAGCAGAATCCCCTGACACAATTTTTATTAATTAAAAATTTGTATAATAACGGTTTAATTGATTTGGATGAAAATTTAATAAAAATAATTAAATTAAGTTATTTAAATTTTTCGAAAAAATTAGATGAAAATTTTATTAAATATTAATAACATTATCTGCAAAATCATTCCAAATTATGTCATGAGTTGTAGCTATTATAGTCATGCTTTTATTTAAAGTAGTTTTTTTGAGGTTTTCTAGAAGTTGTTTTTTTATATTATTATTTAAAGATGCTGTAGCTTCATCTAAAAGTAATATCTTTGGTTCCAAAATTAAAGCTCTAGCTATTGATAATCTTTGTTTTTGACCGACTGACAATTTAGAACCATTTTCTCCAATAACTTCATTCAAACCATTTTCTAAATTATTTATAAATTCAGAACAGCATGAAACTTCTAATGATGATTGAATTATTTTTTGATCAATTTTATTTTGATCTAAAGTTAAATTGTTTATAATAGAATCATTGTAAAAAAAACTTTCTTGAGTAACATACGCTAAATTATTTCTGTAATTATTTAATTCAAAATTTTTCAATTCAGTTTTGTCAATTTTAACTGTACCATCCGAAATACTTTGCAATCTTGCTAAAATATCAATTAGTGTTGTTTTACCTCTTCCAGAAGGACCAGTAATTATATTAATTTTATTTTTATATAAAGTACAAGAAAAATCTTTAAAAATTAAATTATTTTTGTACTTAAAATTTAAATTTTCAATAATAATTTTTTCTTTGAAAGAAAATTTTTCATTGCCTTTATTTTCCTCTTTCATATTTATTGAAGTAGTTAAATTTCTTTTATATGAAGTATAAAAAGGCTCAGTTTTTTTTATTGATTGAAATTTACCTTGTAGATTAGAAAATGCAGAGGTAATTCTAATAAATAAATAAATTAATGGAATAAATTCTTGTATATTTAATATTTTCCTTTCAACTATATAGACTACCAAAAGACATAACATGACAACTAATAATGGCTCCGAAAATCTTTTGGGAATTGAAAGTACAATATGCATTTTGTAGTCTGTTTTTCTAAAATTATTAAAATAATTTTCAAAGAGGTAAATAATCTTATTAGTCTTACCTGTTGCTTTTGAGGTTTTAATATTTTTAATTGCCTCTAAAACACCTGAGTAAAAATTTTTATAAATCTCATTAAAATTGTATCCAGCATTTTTTGCTTTTGAAGACCATGATAAAAAAATAAATATTATTATTATTCCAGAAATAATACTAAAAATTGTTACAAAAAAAGAGATATAAAATGACAAAAGGATAAAAATTACAAGTTGTACAAAAAAAACAATTAATTCTAATAAATCTCGATAACATGTTATTGTCTTATTTGTTTCTTCAAATAAAGAATTTACCATTTCTCCAGGTTTCTTTTCTAAAAAAAAATTCCAATTTGATTTTAAAATAGAGTTAAAATAATTTTTTTTGATTTTTATATTTAATCTAGTAGTTATATTACTTATGTAATAATCTATGCTTAAAAGTACGATTGCGTTCAATAAAACTGATACAACCATAAATAAAAGAATTAAATTTAAGCTATTTTCAAAATTAAAATAATTTAATAAATTGTCGTAAAAAACTAAAATTCTATTTTCAATTCTTTCCTTTCCCAATTCTCTTACTAAGGGAAAAAGACTTAATGTTAAAACAGAATTTAGAAATGCAGATATTGTGGATAATATAATTATTATAACAGAATGATATTTAGAGAAGTTGAAAATTTCGCTTAATAATAGTAAATTATAAGTTAATCTTTTAAACATTTGTGAATTTGTTCTTTATATATATTCTAATAAATAATATATGATATTTTTTATCGCGGGATGGAGCAGCCCGGTAGCTCGTCAGGCTCATAACCTGAAGGTCGTAGGTTCAAATCCTACTCCCGCAACCAATTTTGATATAGATTCTTATTTTTTCATTATTATAAATATTGTTATACATTAATATCCCCAGAAATGTGGGGTTTTTTTTTATTTTTTATGATTTGACAAGGAATTTTTATACTATTATAGGCACATACTCTTTTCTTTGAGAAAAGAACAATTCTCTATTATTTATTTAATTTTAGAGTTTTGTATGCTCTTTAATTTGTTAATAAGATTTTAAAGAGATACGTAGACAACAATTCGTAATTTAAATTTTACGAAAGTTAATGGAATACGTATCAACAAATACTTTTGTTAATACATAAGTATTCCGCTTTAACGGACGTTCCGTAATTTTTGACTTAGGTCAAATTTACTTAACTTAAGAGTTTGATTATGGCTCAGAACGAACGCTGGCGGCATGCCTCATACATGCAAGTCGAACGAAATCTTCGGATTTAGTGGCGCACGGGTGAGTAACATGTGGGAATCTACCTAAAGGTTCGGAATAACTGCGGGAAACTGTAGCTAATACCGGATGTGTCTGAAAAGAGAAAGATTTATCGCCTTTAGATGAGCCCGCACTAGATTAGCTAGTTGGTGAGGTAATTGCTCCACCAAGGCTACGATCTATAGCTGATTTGAGAGGATGATCAGCCACACTGGGACTGAGACACGGCCCAGACTCCTACGGGAGGCAGCAGTAGGGAATATTGGACAATGGGGGAAACCCTGATCCAGCAATGCCGCGTGAGTGAAGAAGGCCCTCGGGTTGTAAAACTCTTTCA
The DNA here is from genome assembly GCA_902519435.1 of uncultured Alphaproteobacteria bacterium. The sequence goes on along the minus strand of CABYKC010000021.1, from coordinate 7,071 downwards.
TCAATGATGATAATGACATTAGTTGAAGAAGAAGCTCCGGCTAACTTCGTGCCAGCAGCCGCGGTAATACGAAGGGGGCTAGCGTTGTTCGGAATCACTGGGCGTAAAGCGTATGTAGGCGGATCAAAAAGTTAGATGTGAAATCCCTGGGCTCAACCCAGGAACTGCATTTAAAACTAGTGATCTAGAAATTGGTAAGGGTTAGTAGAATTTCCAGTGTAGAGGTGAAATTCGTAGATATTGGAAAGAATACCAGAAGCGAAGGCGACTAACTAGGCCATTTTTGACGCTGAGATACGAAAGCGTGGGTAGCAAACAGGATTAGATACCCTGGTAGTCCACGCAGTAAACGATGAGTGCTAGTCGCTGGGACTATAGTTTCAGTGTCGAAGCTAACGCATTAAGCACTCCGCCTGGGAAGTACGGTCGCAAGATTAAAACTCAAATAAATTGACGGGGGCCCGCACAAGCGGTGGAGCATGTGGTTTAATTCGAAGCAACGCGAAGAACCTTACCAGACCTTGACATGGTGTGTTTGAATTACAGAATAGTAATTCTTCAGTTCGGCTGGCATACACACAGGTGCTGCATGGCTGTCGTCAGCTCGTGTCGTGAGATGTTGGGTTAAGTCCCGCAACGAGCGCAACCCTCATTTTTAGTTGCCATCAGGTTAAGCTGGGCACTCTAGAAAAACTGCCGGTGATAAGCTGGAGGAAGGCGGGGATGACGTCAAGTCCTCATGGCCCTTACGGTCTGGGCTACACACGTGCTACAATGGTGGTGACAGAGGGCAGCAATATCGCAAGATAGAGCTAATCCCAAAAAACCATCTCAGTTCAGATTGGACTCTGCAACTCGAGTCCATGAAGTTGGAATCGCTAGTAATCGTAGATCAGCGTGCTACGGTGAATACGTTCTCGGGCCTTGTACACACCGCCCGTCACGCCATGGGAGTTGGTTTTACCTTAAGCCGGTGCGCTAACCGCAAGGAAGCAGCCGTCCACGGTAGGGTCAGCGACTGGGGCGAAGTCGTAACAAGGTAACCGTAGGGGAACCTGCGGTTGGATCACCTCCTTTCTAAGGATATCGATAATTAGTTCGCTAATTATCCGGGTTGTTGTCTATCTATCTCTTTAAATTATTAGCTAGTACTGAGTGCTTATTTAATTATATTGGGCTGGTAGCTCAGTTGGTTAGAGCGCGCGCTTGATAAGCGTGAGGTCGGAAGTTCAAGTCTTCCTCGGCCCACCAATAACAGGGGGATTAGCTCAGCTGGGAGAGCGCCTGATTTGCATTCAGGAGGTCAGCGGTTCGATCCCGCTATCCTCCACCATGTATTCTAGTAGATCTTATTTTTTCTTTAAATCGTTAATATGAATTTTAATAACTGATCAAAATAAATTTTTATTTGATTAAAATACGTACAAAATTTTTCTCTGTACGTAATTGCAATCAAGCGCAAAAGGGCATTTAGTGGATGCCTTGGCATCAAGAGTCGATGAAGGACGTGGCAGGCTGCGAAAAGTTAAGGGGAGTTGTCAACACACTTTGATCCTTAAATATCCGAATGGGGAAACCCAGCTCTTTAGAGTTACTTATTAGTGAATTCATAGCTAATAAGAGTTAACCTAGTGAATTGAAATATCTTAGTAGCTAGAGGAAAAGAAATATATTCTGTTAGTAGTGACGAGCGAAAACGGACCAGGCCAATAATATAATTATAATAACTAGAACTTTCTGGAAAGTTAGACCATAGTGGGTGATAGTCCCGTATAGGTAAAAAATAATTTTATTTTCGAGTAGGGCGGAACACGTGAAATTTTGTCTGAATATGGGGAGACCACTTCCCAAGCCTAAATACTCCTTGATGACCGATAGTGAACAAGTACCGTGAGGGAAAGGTGAAAAGCACCCCGATAGGGGGAATGAAATAGTATCTGAAACCGAATGCCTACAAGCAGTCAGAGCTTCCTTGAGAAGTGATGGCATACCTTTTGTATAATGGGTCAGCGACTTAGTCTGTGCAGCAAGCTTAAGCCGTTAGGTGTAGGCGTAGGGAAACCAAGTCTTA
>CABYKC010000020.1 GCA_902519435.1 uncultured Alphaproteobacteria bacterium | reverse complement strand
TGCATTAAAACTTATTACTAAAGAAAATATTATACCTAGTGGATCAAATAAAATTGTTTTTATTTTAGCACCCATAATAACAATGGTACTTAGCTTAGCAGGTTGGGCAGTAATACCTTTTGCTCCAGGATGGGTAGTCTCTGATATTAACGTAGGTATCATGTATCTGTTTGCAGTATCATCTCTAGGAGTATACGGAATAATAATGGCTGGATGGGCTAGTAACTCTCAATATCCTTTTCTAGGAGCATTAAGATCAGCTGCTCAAATGGTTTCATATGAAGTATCTATTGGATTTGTAATAATTACTGTATTATTATGTGTAGGTTCTTTAAATTTATCAAAGATAGTTTTAGCTCAGCAGACTGTATGGTTTGCAATTCCATTATTACCTATGTTCATTATTTTTTTTATTTCTGCATTAGCTGAAACAAATAGATTACCTTTTGATCTTCCTGAAGATGAATCAACACTTGTTGCAGGATTTTTTACTGAATATTCATCTGCTTCATTTGTATTATTTTTTTTAGGTGAATACGCGAGTATGATTTTAATGTCTTCTATGACTGTCATTCTTTTTTTAGGCGGATGGCTTCCTCCATTTGATGTATACCCATTAAATGTTGTTCCTGGAGTAATCTGGTTTACTGTGAAAGTTATATTTATATTATTTTTATTTATTTGGGTTAGAGGAACTTTCCCAAGATATAGATATGATCAGTTAATGAGACTTGGATGGAAAGTTTTTTTACCGTTTTCTTTGTTTTGGGTTGTAGCAACTTCTGGTTTTTTAGTATATTTTGACATGCTGCCAAATTAATATGTATAAATTAATTAAATCTTTTACTTTATTTGAATTATTTCAAGGACTATTTTTAACTTTCAAATACATATTTAAATCTAAAGTTACAATAAATTATCCTCACGAAAAAGGTCCATTAAGCCCACGTTTTAGAGGCGAGCATGCTTTGAGAAGATATCCAAGTGGGGAAGAGAGATGTATCGCATGTAAACTTTGTGAAGCAGTATGTCCTGCTCAGGCAATTACAATTGAAGCAGAGCCAAGAGAGGATGGAAGCAGAAGAACAACAAGATATGATATAGATATGACTAAATGTATATATTGTGGTTTATGTCAAGAATCTTGCCCTGTTGATGCGATAGTAGAAGGACCAAATTTTGAATTTGCCACTGAAACAAGAGAAGAATTAATTTATAATAAAGATAAACTTTTAGAAAATGGAGATAGATGGGAGCAAGAAATTGCTCAAAATATTCATCTCGATAGAAAATATAGATAAGAATGTTTCTTTATTCATTAACATTTTATCTTTTTTCATCTGTTGCAGTTCTTTCTGCTCTAATGGTTATAAGTGCAAAAAATCCAGTTCATTCAGTCTTGTTCTTAATTTTAAGCTTTGTTAACGCATCAGGACTCTTTGTTTTATTAGGTGCTGAATTTTTGGCAATGATCCTTGTCGTTGTATATGTTGGAGCTGTTGCCGTCCTTTTTCTATTCGTTGTAATGATGCTTGATATAAATTTTGTAAAGTTGAGAGAGGGTTTTTTGCAATATTTACCTTTTGGAGCATTATTAGGGATAGTTCTAGTAATTGAACTTGGAATACTTTTTTTAACAGATAGATCGTCTAATATTTATAACAATCAAACACCACTACAACCTATAGTTAATGAAGTGGAAAATACAAAAATGATTGGGCAAATACTCTACACTGAATATTTTTATTTATTTCAAATATGTGGGATAATTTTATTAGTCGCAATGATTGGCTCTATTACACTTACATTAAGAGATAAAGGTGGTGTTAAAAGGCAAAATATAGATTCTCAAAATACAGTTGATGCATCAACAGCTATAGAAAAGAAAAAAGTAAAAATAGGCGAAGGAATTTAATTCATGATTACTCTTGAACATTATCTTTTTCTCGGCGCAATTATTTTTACCTTAGGTGTTTTAGGAATATTTTTAAATAAGAAAAATTTAATTATAATTTTAATGTCTATAGAACTCATCTTGTTGTCGGTAAATATTAATTTTATTGCTTTCTCAGCGTATATTAATGATATCTCAGGGCAAATTTTTGCAATGCTTACACTTACTGTTGCAGCAGCTGAAGCAGCAATTGGACTTGCCATACTTGTAGTATTTTTTAGAAATTTAGGATCAATAGAAGTAAATAAAATTAATCAGCTTAAGGGATAGTAGATGGCAACCTCAATTATATTTTTACCTCTACTTGGTTTTCTTTTTTGTTTTTTGCTAGGTAAACAGTTTCACTATAAGATTTATCAAATATCAACAACTTCAATTCTTTTTCTTTGCGCATTATTTTCTTGGATAATATTCATTCAGTTTATTAATAATAAGGAAACTGAAACAATCTTTATTCTTAACTGGATTACTTCTGGAAACTTTATTGTTGATTGGTCAATAAGATTAGACACGTTAACAGCCGTAATGTTCATTGTGGTTACAACTGTTTCCGCTTGTGTTCACCTATATTCAATAGGTTATATGGAAGAAGATCCATCAAAAATAAGATTTATGGGCTATCTAAGCTTATTTACTTTTTTTATGCTTGTGCTTGTATCAAGTAATAATTTGTTGCAAATGTTTTTTGGTTGGGAGGGTGTTGGACTAGCCTCATATTTATTAATTGGTTTTTGGCATCATAAAGATTCAGCCAACAAAGCTGCTATAAAAGCATTTGTCGTAAATAGAGTTGGAGATTTTGGATACGCAATTGGAATTGCAGGAATTTTTTACATTTTTGGTACGATAAGTTTCGACAGTATATTTGAGCAAGTGGATCAATTTAGTGAGCATCAAATTCAATTCCTTTCATTTAGTTTTCCAACTTTAGATTTTTTATGTTTTCTTTTATTTATAGGAGCAATGGGTAAATCTGCCCAATTAGGTTTACACACATGGCTGCCAGATGCTATGGAAGGACCTACTCCTGTTTCTGCGCTAATACATGCTGCAACAATGGTAACAGCTGGCGTATTTTTAGTTGCAAGAATGAGTCCTCTTTATGAGTTTGCTGCATTTACTAATTTATTCATTACTTTTGTAGGCGCGGCTACAGCTATTTTTGCCGCCTCTATAGCCTTAACACAAAATGATATTAAACGAGTCATTGCATATTCAACATGTAGTCAATTAGGATATATGTTTTTCGCAGCAGGTGTAGGTGCTTATAATGCATCGATATTTCACTTAACAACCCATGCCTTTTTTAAAGCTCTTTTATTTCTTTCTGCAGGTTCTGTAATTCACGCAATGCATCATGAACAGGATATGAGAAAAATGGGCGGACTTTTCAAAAAAATACCTTTTACCGCTACAATGATGTGGATTGGATCTCTTGCAATTATTGGTTTCCCGTATCTATCAGGCTACTATTCAAAAGAAAGTATTTTAGAAAATGCTTTCTATGCATCAAATGGAATTGCATATTTTGCATATTTAGTAGGTATTTTAACTGCTCTACTTACAGCTTTTTATTCATGGAGATTATTATTTCTAACATTTCATGGTGAAAATAGATCAGAAAATAAAACATATGATCACGCCCATGAATCACCTTTAGTTATGACAGCTCCATTATTTATTCTTGCAATTGGTTCTATTTTTTCAGGAATATTCTTTGCTGATTATTTTATTGGATATTACAAAAAAGAATTTTGGGATAATGCAGTATTATTAACAGAGAGCTCTCATAAATATCTTCCTCTTACACAATCCTTAATATCAAAATCAGCTGTTGCAATTGGAATTCTTGTATGTGTGTTGATATATTCAAATAATTTAAATAGAGCAAAAAATCTTTCTCATAACTTAGATCCCCTATATTCTCTTTCTAAAAATAAATGGTATGTGGATGAACTATATCATAAAGTATTTGTTTTAACTTTTTTCAAATTAGCAAACTTTTTTTGGAAAAGAGGAGATGAAAAAACTATCGATGGTTTAGGGCCAAACGGAGTGTCCTGGATTATTTCAAAATCTTCATCTTATGTAAGTTTATTTCAATCAGGGTATTTGTTTCATTATGCTTTTGCTATGCTTGGCGGCTTAGTAATAATTTTAACATGGTTTTTATATTACTAAATGATTGACTGGCCACTAGTATCAGTAATAATTTTTTTACCTTTAATTGGCGCTTTAATTATTCTTTTTATTAAAGAAGATGAATTAACATCAATTAATATTAAATGGGCTGCTTTACTAACAACGTTAGGAACATTTATTTTAAGTTTAATACTTTGGTTACAATTTGATTACTCCAATCCACTTTATCAATATGAAGAAAAATTTAGATGGTTCGATGATTTTAATTTCTTCTACCATGTTGGTGTTGACGGTATCTCACTTTTTATGATTTTATTAAGTACATTTTTAACCCCACTTTGTATTTTAGCTAGTTGGAATAATATAAAAAAAAGAGTCAAGGAATATATGCTTTCTTTTCTATTTTTAGAGACTGTAATGATTGGAATGTTTGCTTCTATAGATATACTTTTATTTTATATTTTTTTTGAAGCCGTATTAATACCAATGTATCTAATCATAGGTATTTGGGGAGGAAATAGAAGAATCTATGCTTCTTTTAAATTCTTTCTCTATACTCTTTTGGGGTCAGTACTCATGTTGATTGCTATTATTGTGATGTATAGAAATACAAGCTCAATGAGTATAGAGTTTTTACAAGGTAATTATTTTTCCTATAATACTCAATTGTTTCTATGGCTTGCCTTCTTTGCTTCCTTTGCAGTTAAAATTCCCATGTGGCCTTTTCATACATGGTTGCCTGATGCACATGTTGAAGCTCCAACGGCTGGATCTGTTATTTTAGCTGGAGTACTTTTAAAAATGGGCGGATATGGTTTTATCCGTTTCTCTTTAGGCATGCTTCCAGAAGCAACAGAGTTTTTTATTCCTTTAATTATGACATTAAGTATAGTTGCCATAGTATACACTTCCTTAGTAGCTCTAGCACAAACTGATATTAAAAAACTAATTGCATATTCATCTGTTGCTCATATGGGAATTGTAACAATTGGAATTTTCTTAGTTAATCAACAAGGTTTAGAAGGGGCAATGATGCAAATGATTAGTCATGGACTAGTTTCAGCAGCATTATTTTTATGTGTTGGTGTTATTTATGATCGAATGCATACTAGAGAAATTGAATTTTATGGAGGATTAGTTCAAAGAATGCCACTTTATGCAACAGTATTGATGATTTTTATGCTGGGATCAGTTGGATTACCTGGGACTAGTGGTTTTGTTGGAGAATTTTTAGTTATTATTGGAGCATTTAAATTTTCAAGTTACGTTGTTATTGGCGCGGCTTTTGGAATAATATTATCCGCTGTTTACATGCTATATCTTTATAAAAGAATTATTTTTGGCACCATAACTAATAATAAACTTGCAGATATTTTAGATATAAACACAAGAGAGAAAATCATATTAATTCCTTTAGCAATTTCAGTAATATTACTAGGTATATTTCCAAATCTATTTTTAGATCCTATGAGATTATCACTTGAACAAATTATAACAAACTATGAAATAGCCAATGCTAAATAATATTTACAATATTTTTTTTATACCTGAAATTTTTTTAGCATGCTCTTCTTTTGTATGCTTACTTTTTGGTCTTTTTTTAAAAAAGAATGCCTTTAGGCAAACTTCTAATTTAGCAGTTTTCGTTTTATTGTTAACCATTTTGCTTGTTTACTATGATAGTGAATCCAATTTTGCAAATTATAAAAGTTTATTTAGCCATTCTTCTTTTATTAATTTTTTTAAAATTTTAGCTCTATTAGGATCTATAGCTAGTATCATTATTTCTAAAGATTATTTCTTAGGCATTAAGCTTAAAAATTTTGAAATTCCTGTTTTATTTTTATTTTCAACACTTGGGATGATGTTAATGATTGCTTCAAATAATCTTATGTCCATGTATTTAGCAATAGAACTGCAAAGTTTATCTTTGTATGTTGCTGCAGCAATAAAAAGAGACTCAATTTCATCAGCTGAGTCAGGAGTAAAATACTTTATTTTAGGAGCATTATCGTCTGGTATACTATTGTATGGCTTCTCCTTAATTTATGGATTCACTGGTTCAATGAATTTTGACGATATAAGTTTCTATTTATCAAAATATGATAATTTAAATTTAGGTCTAATATTTGGTCTTGTATTTGTGATGGTAGGCTTGGCTTTTAAGGTTTCAGCCGTACCTTTCCATATGTGGACTCCCGATGTTTATGAAGGAGCGCCAAACTCAATTACAGGTTTTTTTGCTATTGTCCCTAAGATTGCTGCAGTAGCTTTAATTTATCGTTTTTGCTTAGTTCCATTTGAAAATTTTTACTTAGAATGGAGTCAAATAATTTTATTTTTATCAATAGCCTCAATGTTTCTTGGGGCTATTGCGGCTATAGCACAGTCAAATATTAAAAGATTATTAGCTTATAGTTCTATCGGACATATAGGCTATATATTAATAGCTTTAGTTGCCGCAAATGATGATGGAATTAAAGCAGCATCTATTTATATGTTTTCATACATGATAATGAATGTTGCTATTTTTGCTATTTTACTTTCATTAAAAGTTAAAAATGAATATTTAATTAACATAAGTGATTTAAAAGGTTTAAGTAAAAGTAATCCAATAGTTAGTCTTTCTATTTCAATAATAATGCTATCTATGGCTGGTATTCCACCTTTTATAGGATTTTTTGGAAAGTTTTATGTTTTCATTGCTGCAATTGAACAGGAATTATATGTACTTTCAGTTCTTGGTGTCTTATCTAGTGTTATTTCTGCTTTTTATTATTTAAGAATTATTAAGATAATGTATTTTGATGAAAGTATTAGTGAGGGAATAATCAATTTTAAAATTTCCTTTCAATCAAAAATTATTCTATCCTTAAGTTTGTTTTTAATTATTTGTTTTATATTTTACCCGTCTTTATTGATTAATATATCAGCAAATTTGACCATTTAATTAATGTCATTAGATAAAATTAAAAATCTATTAGATAAAAACAATTTTGATTTTCATTTTATTGAATCTGTAGATTCTACAATGTCAGAGATTAAAAAACTTATTTATAATAGAAATATATGTTTGATGGCAAATGAACAAAAAAAAGGATTTGGAAGAAGAGGTACAACTTGGGAAAGTCCAAAAAATAATGTCTATATTTCTATTTTATCTAAAAATATATTGCCAATAGAAAATCATTTTTTAAATAATGCTTTTATTACTAATATGATCTGTTCTGTAATTGAAAATATTTGTAATGTAAAAACTCAAATTAAATGGCCAAATGATATTTTAATTAATAACGAAAAAATTTCTGGAATAATTTCTGAAATATTTAGTATCAAAAGTGATAAATATATAAATACTGGTTTTGGAGTTAACATAGTATCTTCTCCAAAAATAAAAAATTATCCTACAACTAATATTTATAAATACAATAAAGAAATTAATAACTTTTATTTTGTATATGAAATTATGGAAGAGTATTTTAACAATTTTAAACAACTGCTAAATGATCACGAAAAAATTATGACTGAATATAAAAGTAGATTATTATATTTAGGAGGCAATATTAATTTAAAAATCGATGAACAAAATGTAAAACAAGGAATATTTCATAATCTTAACCCAGATGGGTCAATTACTTTAAAAAATAATATTAATTTTGAAAATATATATAACGCTAGAATAATTTAATGATTGTTATAGATGCAGGTAATACTAATATAGTTATAGGTTTTTATACAAAAAACAAATTAAATAAAATTATTAGATTAAAAACAGAAAAAAAAATCTACATTACACAAAAAGAAATAAATAAATTTTTTAAATCTAACAAAAAGTTGATTAATAATCTTAAAGATAGATTTTGCATCTTGTCCTCTGTTGTACCTTCTTTAAATTTAATTTTTAAAAATATCTTTCAAAAAAATAAATTCAAATTTTATGTAATTAATCCAAAAAAAATACCATTTAGAAATAGTATCAATTATAATTTAAATCAAATTGGAAGTGATCGCATAGCAAACTATGCCTATGTATATAGTAAGAAAATAAAAGACTGTATAATTCTTGACTTTGGTACAGCTACTACTTTTGATGTCATTAAAAATAATCAATATTTAGGTGGATTAATTTTTCCAGGTATAAATCTTTCAATGGAGACACTTTTAAAAAATGCTGAGTTAATAAAAACTTCAAAAATATCAAAATCAAATAAAATTGTTAATAATAATACATCTGCTTCTATTCAATCAGGTTTCTATTTTGGTTATTTGCATGCAGTTAATGGGATATTAAAGCAAATTATCAAGGAGAATAATTTTAAGCCCAAAGTCTATATTACGGGTGGTCTAGGTAAAATATTTAGGGATAAAATTATTTATAAACCTATATATATGGAACATTTAACATTAGAAGGAATAAAAGAAATCGGTAACAAACATTTTTATGAGTAATAATTTACAACTAAATGATTTTAATCAAGGACTACACTTTTTATCTCTTGGGGGTATAGGAGAAATAGGAGCAAATTGTTATCTTTATGGATGTGATGGAAAATGGATAATGATAGATTTAGGTCTTTCATTTGCAGATGAAAAGTTTCCTGGTGTAGATTTATTGGTACCAAAAATAGATCATATAGAAAGTTTAGAAGATAATCTCGAGGCTATTATTATCAGCCATGGTCATGAAGATCATGCAGGAGCTGTTGCGTTCTTAGCAAATAAAATTAAATGTCCTGTATATGCAAGTAAATTTGCAAAATTCCTTATCGAAAATCGGCTAAAAGAATTCAATAAAGTAGAAGGATTTACTTTAGAAGAGATAAATCTAGACAAAAAATTAATATTCAATAATTTTGATATAAGTTTTATTCCAACTACGCACTCAATTCCAGAACCAAGTGCAATAGTAATTAACACAACATATGGATCATTACTTCATACTGCTGATTGGAAAATAGATCATTCACCTACTTTAGGAGACTCATTTTCAAAAGAAAAATTTAAAAAATTAGGAAATGATGGATTACTTGCCTTAATAGGTGACTCTACTAACGCAAATGTGCCTGGCAAATCAAAATCTGAAATTGAAGTTAGGGATGAACTGACAAGTATATTTTCAAGATTTTCTAATAGAATTGTTGTTACCTGTTTTTCTTCAAATATTGCAAGAATGAAAAATATTATTCATGCAGCAAAAAAAAATAAAAGAAAGGTCGCTCTTGTTGGTAGGAGTATGAAAAAAAATATCGAAGTAGCAAGAAAATGTGGTTATGTTGCAGATGATGAAATTTTTATCAGTGAAGATGAAGCTTCTTATATACCAAGAGAAAATTTAGTCATAATTTGTACTGGAAGTCAGGGTGAAAAAAGATCTGCGCTTTTCAGAATAGCTTATAATTCTCATCAACATTTACATTTAGAACCTGAAGATGTAGTAATTTTTAGCTCTAGAGATATTCCTGGTAATGAAAAATCAATAAATAATTTAAAGAACTTACTTGTTAGACAAAGAGTTGAGATAGTAACAGCTGATGATGATTTAGTACATGTTTCAGGTCATGGTTATGCAGGGGAAATAAAACAAATGTATAATTGGACAAAACCCTACCTATCTATTCCTGTGCATGGTGAACCCATGCATCTAGAAGCACATAAACAATTATCTTACTCATCTCAAGTGCCATTTACTAAAATTTTAGAAAATGGAAAATGTCTAAAAATTGCACCAGGTGAACCTAAAATTGTAGAAAAATTTGAAACTGGAAAGTTAATTGTCGAGGGTAAAAATCTTTATGACTCTGAATCTGCATTTATTAAAGAGAGAAGGAAATATTCATTTGAAGGGCTAGTTTTAATTTCTTTAATTATCAATGATGATGACTATTCAATTAATAAAAATATATTACTTACCTTAAAAGGATTGCCGGGAATAGATGAAGAAAATATTAAAAGTGATTTTAAAATACTTTTTATAGAAAATTTTACAAAACTTAACAAAGATCAAAAATCATCAGATCTTATAGTATCTGACTTAGTTAAAAGTAGTTTTAGAAAAATTATAAAAAATTCAATTCAAAAAAAACCAGAAATTGAAGTTCATTTGATACGATCTTAATGGCACTATTTACCCATGTTCTAATTTTTATCCTTGTTTGGTGGATTTTATTTTTCATACTCCTACCGATTAAGATAAAAGTACCCCAAAAAGTAGAATCTGGACATGCAAAAAGTGCTCCGAGTAAGCCATATCTTCTAATAAAATTTATAGCAACTTCATTAATATCAGCTTTAATTTTATTTTTTTTGATTTTATTTGGATTTGATTTATCAAATATATTTAATAAATGAAATATTCTAAATTTTTTCTTCCCACCATTAAAGATGCACCATCAGATGCTGAAATAATTTCACATAAATTAATGATTAGATCAGGTATGATTAAGCAATCTAGTGCAGGTATTTATTCTTGGTTACCATTAGGTTTACTTGTATTAAAAAATATTGAGCAGATTGTCCGAGAAGAACAAAATGATGCAGGAGCAATAGAACTGCTTATGCCTACGATTCAATCTTCTGATTTATGGATTAAATCAGGAAGATATGATGATTATGGAAAAGAAATGTTGAGGATTACGGATCGAAGTGGAAGAGATATGCTATACGGCCCAACAAATGAAGAATTAATTACTGATATATTTCAATCACATATTAATTCTTACAAAGATCTTCCAAAAAACCTTTATCATATTCAATGGAAATTCCGAGATGAAGTTAGGCCTAGGTTTGGAGTAATGCGAGGAAGAGAATTCTTAATGAAGGATAATTATTCATTTGATCTTGATGAAAACGAAGCAAAAAAATCTTATGACAATATGTTTAAAGCATACATAAAAACTTTTATTAGAATGGGTTTAACACCAATTTCCTTAAGAGCGGAAACTGGACCAATTGGCGGTAACTTAAGTCATGAATTTCAAATACTAGCTAAGACTGGTGAAAGTACACTTTATTATGATAAAAAATTAGAAACACTAAACCCTGAAACTATAGATCCAAATGAGTTGCAGTCATTTTATGCTGCAGTTGATGATCAACATGATGAAAAAAATTGCCCAATTTCAAATGAAGATTTAAAAATTTCTAAGGGTATTGAAGTCGGTCATATATTTTATTTTGGAACAAAATATTCTGAGAAATTAAACGCATTTGTACAAGATAAAAATGGGAAAAATGTTCCAGTACATATGGGATCATATGGCATTGGTGTTTCAAGACTTGTGGGTGCAATTATAGAAGCTTATCATGATGAAAAAGGAATTAGATGGCCTTTAGAAGTTGCTCCATTTAAGGTTTCCATAGTTAATTTAATGCCAGAAGATCAAGATTGTGCCACAAAATCATCAGAATATTATGAATATTTTATGAAAAATAATATTGAAGTCATTTTAGATGATAGAATCTGCAGTATAGGAAAAAAATTATCTGATAATGAGTTAATTGGTACACCATATCAAATTATTATTGGCAAAAAAGATTTAAAAGATAATTTAGTAGAAATAAAAAATCGCCAAAATAATGAAAGTGAAAAAATTTCGTCCATTAGTGTAATTGATTTTATTAATAATAAGTTAAAAAAATAGATGATTTCTAAATCAGAACGATTACTGATTTTTAGGTTTTTATTTTCTAAGAAATCCGATGGCTATGTGTCTATTTTTGCTTGGTTTTCAATAATAGGTATTAGTTTAGGAGTAGCAGCAATTATTATAGTAATGTCTGTTATGAATGGTTTTAGAATTGATCTAACTAACAGAATAATTGGACTTAATTCGCACCTTAATATTTATAGTTTTGATAATGAGATAACAAATAAGCAAGCTGATGAACTTATATTGAATATTGATAATTCTTTTTTTTACCAACACTACAAATCTATTGAAACAAATGGATTAATTATAAAATCAAAT
>CABYKC010000019.1 GCA_902519435.1 uncultured Alphaproteobacteria bacterium | reverse complement strand
TGCTAACACCTGATGAACTTCAATCTGAAATTTACAAAAATGATATAGCTGAAAATATTACAGAAGGGACAACAATTGCGTTTGCTCACGGACTAAATATTCATTTTGATTTAATCAAACCTAAAGAAGGTATAGATGTAATAATGGTTGCACCTAAAGGTCCTGGTCATACAGTAAGAGCTGAATATGTAAGAGGTGCTGGAGTGCCTTGTTTAGTTGCTGTAGACAAAAATCCGTCAGGTAATGCTCTTGAAATAGGAATTGCATATGCATCGGCAATAGGTGGAGGACGTGCCGGAATAATTGAAACAACTTTTAAAGAAGAATGTGAAACGGATCTTTTTGGAGAGCAATCTGTTTTATGTGGAGGTTTAACACATTTAATTTTGGCAGGTTATGAAACTCTTGTTGAAGCAGGATATGCTCCTGAGATGGCTTATTTTGAATGCCTCCACGAAGTTAAGCTTATTGTTGATCTTTTATATGAAGGCGGAATGGCAAATATGAGATATTCAATCTCAAACACAGCTGAGTATGGAGATTATTCAAGAGGTCCAAGACTTATTACAGATGAAACAAAAAAAGAAATGAAAAAAATTCTTTCGGAAATTCAATCTGGTCAATTTGCTAAAGAATGGATGCAAGAGCATCAGAGTGGTCAAACTAAATTTAAAGTAATGAGAAAAGAACAAGCTGAACATCCAATTGAAGCAGTCGGAGAAAAGTTGAGAACTTTGATGCCTTGGATAGCTGAAGGAAAAATGGTTGATAAATCAAAAAACTAGATGAAAGTTTAATAAAATTTTGATTAGTGTATAATTAAACAAATGACTGAAAAAATTTATATTTTTGATACAACTCTTCGTGATGGAGAGCAATCTCCAGGTGCATCAATGAATTTAGATGAAAAACTTCAAATTGCTGAAGTTCTTGATTCAATGAAAGTTGATATTATTGAAGCAGGTTTTCCAATCGCTTCTAATGGAGATTTTGAAGCAGTTTCTGAAGTTAGCAAGCGGGTTAAAAACTCAACCATTGCTGGTTTAGCAAGAGCAAGCTTTAAAGATATCGATCGTGCTTGGGAAGCAGTAAAACATGCTAAGTCTCCAAGAATTCATACTTTTATTGCAACCAGTCCTCTACATATGAAATATAAATTAAAGAAAACCAAAGAAGAAGTATTAGAGGCAATTCAAAAAACCGTTTCTCACGCAAGAAATCTTTGTGATAATATTGAGTGGAGCTGTGAAGATGGTGGAAGATCAGAGTTAGAATTTTTATATCAATGTATTGAACTTGCTATTAATTCAGGTGCTTCAACTATTAATATCCCCGATACTGTTGGTTATACATTACCGGAAGAGTTTGGAAAAATTTTTAAAAATGTAAAAAATAATGTTCCAAATATTGATAAAGCAATTCTTTCAACTCACACACATAATGATTTGGGTTTAGCAACAGCAAATAATGTTGCTGCTATTAAAGAGGGTGCAAGACAAGTAGAGTGTACAATTAATGGAATGGGTGAAAGAGCTGGTAATTCATCATTAGAAGAAATTGTTATGACATTAAAAGTAAAAAAAGATCTCATGCCTTTTCATTCAGATATTAAAACAGAGTTGATTATGAAAGCTTCTAGATTAGTATCATCAATAACAGGTTTTCCAGTTCAGCCAAATAAAGCTATAGTTGGCGCTAATGCTTTTGCTCATGAAGCTGGAATACATCAAGATGGTATGCTTAAACATGCTGGAACCTATGAAATTATGACACCTGAATCTATAGGGCTTAATAAATCCTCACTAGTTCTTGGAAAACATTCAGGTAAACATGCTTTTTCAGAAAAGTTAAAAGAACTTGGTTATGAAGTAGGCGATAATGCTTTAATGGAATTATTTGGAAGATTTAAAGATTTAGCTGATAAGAAAAAAGAAATATTTGAAGAAGATTTAATTGCTTTAGCAGAAGATAGAACTTCGTCATACGATGAACACATTAAGTTTGTATCATTAGAAGTTAATGCTGGATCTGTTGAAAAAGCTGAGGCTAAATTAAAGATAGAAATTAACGATAAAGTGGAAAATACTCAAATTAATGGTAATGGTCCTGTTGATGCTACATTTAACGCTATAAAAAAACTTACTAATACTGAATTTAAACTTAAACTTTACCAAGTAAACGCAATCACGGCAGGTACTGATGCTCAAGGAGAGGTTGTTGTCAGACTTGAAGATGATAATCTATCATCACAAGCAAAAGGAAGTGATCCTGATATAATTGTTGCGTCTGCAAAAGCTTACATTAATGCGTTAAACAGACTAATCTTTAAAAAAACTAAATCTATTAAAGAAAATTCAGCAAGTTTAAAAATAGAAGGAGTTTAGTTAATGGTAATCGATCGTTTTTTCAGTTTATTTTCTAAAGATATGGCTATTGATTTGGGTACAGCAAATACTCTAGTATATGTAAAAGGGGAAGGTGTTATTCTTAATGAACCTTCTGTTGTAGCTACAATTGAAAATGATGGGAGAACGCAGGTATTAGCAGTTGGCAATGAAGCCAAACAAATGCTTGGAAGAACACCAGGAAAAATTAAAGCTATTCGACCCATGAAAGATGGTGTTATTGCTGATTTTGATGTTGCTGAACAAATGATAAAAAGTTTTATAAAAAAAGTTCATAAAGGTAGATCTATATCAAATCCTCAAATTGTCATATGTGTACCTTCTGGTGCAACAAATGTTGAAAGAAGAGCAATTAGAGAATCAGCTGATGCAGCTGGAGCTAGAAGAGTTTATTTAATTGAGGAGCCAGTAGCAGCAGCAATTGGTGCAGGTTTGCCAGTTGCCGAACCAACAGGTTCTATGGTAGTTGATATTGGTGGAGGCACAACAGAAGTTGCAGTATTATCTCTTGGAGGTGTTGTGAATTCTACTTCAGTTAAAGCCGCTGGAGATCGATTTGATGAAGCAATAATGGAATATATGAGAACTACTCATAAATTAGCAATTGGAGAAACTACTGCAGAGAGAATGAAAAAAGATATCGGTTCTGCTAGTCCACCAGATGATGGAGATGGCAGAAGTATGAGTGTAAAAGGTAGAGATTTAATAACTGGTCTTCCAAAGGAAATTTCTATATCTCAAAGACAAATTGCTGAGGCTCTTGCTGAACCAGTTGCACAGATAATAGATACAATTAAAAGAGCTTTAGAACAAACACCAGCTGAATTATCAGCCGATATTGTTGAAAGAGGTATAATGTTAACTGGAGGTGGATCTCTTTTACATAATCTTGATAAAGTATTAAGGAGATCAACAAGTTTACCAGTTTCAATTGCTGAGGATCCTCTTTTGTGTGTAGTAATGGGCACAGGTCAGGCACTTGAAGAAAAGTCAAGATTAAGTGATGTATTTGCCTCTGATTAAATTTTAAAATGGCACCTAAGTTTCAAATTAAGACTTTTCAATTATCAAGATTTGTTAAAAATTTTACAATTATTTCTGTTGTAACACTTTCGTTTCTTTTAGTATTTTTTTCTAAAACTGACTACTATATTTTAAATGGAATTAAAAATTTATCTAGTTCTGTAATTATACCTGTTACGAGATTTATTTCAGCACCAGTAAATGTCTTTTCAAGTTTTGTTGATGAATATAATCAATTTAGAAGTTTAAAATTTGAAAACAAACTGCTTCAAGAAGAGATAGTACGTCTAAAAAAATGGCAAACATTAGCAATACAAAATTCAAGAGAGAATAATGTTTTAAAAAGATTATTAAATGCGACTGATAATAATTTAATTTTAGTAAAAACAGCATCTCTTATAAATAGAAATGATACCATCTATAGTAAACTAATAAATTTAAATGCTGGTTTCGAAGACAAAATTAAGAAAAATATGTCAGCTATTAATGAAAGAGGATTAATAGGAAAGGTAATTGACACTACTTCAAATAATTCTAGAGTAATTCTTTTGACTGATCCTAATTTATCTATTTCAGTAAAATCTATATCTGATGGTATTTTTTCTTTACTTACTGGAAATGGAGATGGGAAATATCTAGTAAGTTCATTTATTAAAGAAAATAAAATGCCAAGATTAGGAGATATTGTAGTTACAAGTGGTACAGCACAAATCTTTCCAGTAGATCTTTTGGTTGGAAAGGTAGCTAAAGTTGAAAAAAATAGATTTTTTGTCTTACCATTTGTAGATTTTAAAAATATTGATTATGTACAAATTGTAACTTCAAAATAATGGAGTTTTCCAAATTTTTTAATTCTACAGCTAAATTAAATATTATTTTAATTATAAGTTTTTCAATTTCTGTAAACTCTTTTATTTTACTGCCTAATATCAATAACGCATTCTATATATTATTTCATTTGACTTTTATTTATCTAATTTTTTACCATTATCATTATTATTTATATTTAGTTGCACTGGTATATGGAATTTTATTTGATATACTCCTATTAAATAATATAGGAGCACATATAATTACTTTTTTATTTCTCTTAATGTTATTTGTATTATTAAGAAAATATTTAATTAGATTATCTTCGTATCAAATAATTTTTATTTATTTTATCACTCTAATTATTTTGCTCCTAATTGAGCAATTTTTAGCAAATCTAATACACAATTATAAATTTAATATTAGCTCAATTTTTAATTTCATTTTAATTTCTTTAATTATATTTATTCCTACTATATTTTTGTTTACAAAATTAGATAAGTAAAATGTTTTATTCAGAGGATAAAAAACAATATTCAGTTCTAAATAGAAGAACTTTTTTATTGTATATATTAAAAGTTTCTTTTTTTGGTATTGTAGGCTGGAGATTGTATAATATTCAAATAAAAGACTCACAAAAATATAAAACTCTTTCAAAAAATAATCAAATAGACGTTGAGATTATATACCCTCTTAGGGGTAAGATTTATGATACAAATAACAAGATTTTAGCATCTAATATAAAAGTATTTGATGTTTACATAATTCCTGAAAATACGAAAAATATAAATAAATCTCTAAATAAATTAAACCAAATTATAAAAATAAATTTTAGTGATAGAAGAAAAATAATTGATTTATCTAAAAAAGTAAAAAAATTTGAAAAAATAAAAGTCTTAGAAAATATTAATTGGTCAGAGCTTGAAAAAATAGAAGCTAATAAACTTAATATCGAGGGTATATTTATTTCTCAAGATTATATGAGAATTTACCACTTTGATAATACTGTTTCTCATTTAATCGGTTATACAAATAAACCCAATCGAGAAGAAGTTGAATTACCTTTTATTTCTAATATGCCTAATCTAGAAATAGGAAAAGATGGTATTGAAAAAACTTTTAATGTTAATTTAATAGGCAAATCAGGACAAAGAGAGATTGAAGTTAATTCTTATGGAAGAGTAATTCGTGAAATTTCAAGGCAAGATAGTCAAAAAGGTAATGATATTAAAATAACTATCGATCTTAGAATTCAACAATATGCTCTAAATTTATTGAAAGAACACAAAGCGGGATCTGTAGTACTTATGGATATTAACAATGGTAATATATTATGTATGGCCTCAACCCCATCTTACAATCCAAATAAAATTATACAAAAACCGAATAAGGAATATTGGGATTCAATTTTAGAAAATGAATTATCTCCACTCACATATAGATCTATTCAAGGATTATATGCTCCAGGTTCAACGTTTAAAATGGTTGTTGCAATAGCTGGGATAATCCATGGGATTATTGACACAAATACAAAACATTTTTGTAATGGAAAAATTGGTTTAGGTGATAGACTTTATCATTGTTGGAAAAATAATGGTCATGGCACGATGAATGTTAGTGATGCAATCAAAGAGTCATGTGATGTTTTTTTCTATGAAATTTCAAAAAAAATTGGAATAGATAAAATCTCTAAAGTTGCTGAAGATTTTGGTTTAGGCAAAATATATGATATCCCTTTGCCTAATCAAAAAAAAGGAATTATTCCTTCACGTGATTGGAAAAAGAGAAAATATGATGAAAGTTGGTATCCTGGAGAGACTCTAATCTCTGCTATTGGTCAAGGATTCGTATTAACTAATCCACTACAACTTGCAGTAATGACTTCAATCATTGCTTCTAATGGAAAAAATGTAAAACCAAATATTGTTAAACAAAATAATGATATTGAATTTGAAAAATTAGAAAAATACCAAAATGCAATTCAAATTATTAAGCATTCGATGTTTAAAGTAGTTAATGAAAGTAAAGGTACAGCTTATAATTCAAGATCTGAAACAGCACTTTTTGCAGGTAAGACAGGAACTTCTCAAGTAAGAAGAATAACTGTAACCGAGAGAGAAAGTGAAGATTTTAGGAAAAAAGAAGTAGAATGGAAAAAAAGAGATCATGCTTTGTTTGTTGGATACATGCCTGTTGAAAACCCTAGATATGCTGTTTCGGTTGTGATTGAACACGGAGGCTCTGGTGCTTCAACTGCAGCACCAATAGCAAAAGAAATTTTTCAATTTACAAAAAATTTAGAAAATTAATGTTGAATAAAATTCAAAATTTAAATTACTTATTGATTTTCTTAGTAATCTTAATTTCTTTTATTGGAGCTGCAGGTTTATATTCTGCCGCAGGAGGATCATATAGTCCTTGGGCTTCAAGACATTTAATAAGATTAGCACTTTTTATATTTTGTGCAATTATCTTAGCTTTAATAAATATTAAATTTATCTATCAATTTGCTTATATACTTTTTATTTCATCCTTGTTCCTTTTGCTATCAGTTGAATTAATTGGTGTTTTTGGTAAGGGTGCAACTAGATGGATAAACCTATTTGGTTTTAGTGTCCAACCATCAGAATTAATAAAAATAACTATAATACTAGCGTTAGCAAGATTTTATCATGATTTAAAATTTGATGAAATTAAGCGAATAAAAAATTTATTTTTTCCAATATTAATTTTATTTTTACCATTTGTTCTAGTCGTTATACAACCAGATCTTGGAACTGCTTTAAGTATAGCAATGCTTGGAGTTCTCATTCTATTTGCAAGTGGCATAAGAATTTGGAAGTTTGTATTAGGATTTTTTGTTCTAATTTTATCAATTCCTTTGTCTTTAAATTACCTACAACCATATCAAAAAGATAGAATTTTCTCTTTTTTAAATCCTGAAGCAGATGCTCTTGGAAGAGGATATCAACTTATACAATCAAAAATTGCTTTAGGATCCGGTGGTTTGACCGGCAAAGGTTTTTTGGAAGGTTCTCAATCCTATCTACAATATTTACCTGAAAAACAAACTGATTTTATATTTACGTTAATTGGGGAAGAATTTGGTTTTATTGGCACCATGTTTATAATTTTACTATTTCTTTTATTAATTACAGTTTGTTTTTATATAAGCATTAAATCAAATCATATTTTTGGCAGGATCCTTTCTATCGGAGTTGGCAGCAATTTATTTATATATGTGATAATGAACATATCTATGGTATCTGGACTAATGCCAGTTGTTGGAATTCCATTACCTTTAGTTTCTTATGGGGGATCAGCAATGCTTGCTATAATTATATCTCTAGGATTAGTTCTTAATGCAGAATTAAATGGAAATTTAAAGAAAATACATAATGCTTGAAATAAATAAGGTTAATAAATATTTTGGAGGATTAAAAGCAGTTCATAACGCATCAATGAAAGTTGAAATGGGTTCAATTACAGGTTTAATAGGCCCAAATGGCGCAGGAAAAACAACATTATTTAATACTATTGCAGGATTATATGATCCAGATGAGGGAAACATAATTCTTAATAATGAAGATATTTCTTTTTTAAAACCTCACGAGTTATTTGCTAAAGGAGTTCTAAGAACTTTTCAAATTGCCCATGAATTTTCAACTTTAACTGTTCTCGAAAATTTAATGATGGTACCACCAAATCAATTTGGTGAAAAATTATCATACGCTTTATTAAGTAATGCTAAAGTAAAACAACAAGAAGAAGAAATAAGACAAAAAGCTATCGAAGTAATAAATTTTTTAAATTTAAGTCACTTAACTCAAGAACTTGCAGGCAATTTATCTGGGGGACAAAAAAAATTACTTGAGTTAGGGCGAACTATGATGGTTGATCCTCAAATCGTCTTACTTGATGAGGTGGGGGCTGGAGTAAACCGAACATTACTTAATGAAATTACTGATGCAATTTTAAGATTAAATAAAGAAAAGAATTATACGTTTTTTGTAATTGAGCATGATATGGACCTTATAGAAAAAATTTGCGATCCTGTAATTGTGATGGCTGAAGGTTCAGTTTTATTCAAAGGGAATTTTAATGAAGTGAAAAATAATGAAACAGTTATAGAAGCATATTTAGGCAAAGGTATTAATAAGAATTAGAATTTTATGAATAACTTAATTGGTAAAAATTTAACTGCCGGATATGGAGGGGTCGATATTATTAAAGATATCAATTTAGAAGTAAATGAAGGTGAAATTGTTGTTATAGTTGGCCCAAATGGAGCAGGTAAATCAACAGCGATGAAAGCATTGCTTGGTATGTTAAGTTTAACGTCAGGTTCTGTTGAATACTCAAATGAAGAAATTTCTTCAATGCTACCTCAAAATAGAATTAATTTAGGATTGGCATTTGTTCCTCAAACAAACAATGTGTTTACTGGCATGACAGTAGAAGAAAATTTAGAAATGGGAGGATTTTTAAGAGATGATGATATTATTCACACCATTAATGATGTTTATGATCTTTTTCCTATTTTAAAAGAAAAAAGAAATCAAAGTGCAGGAGAATTATCTGGTGGTCAAAGACAACAAGTAGCTTTTGGTAGAGCTCTTATGACTCAACCTAAAATTTTGATGTTAGATGAACCAACTGCAGGAGTATCACCAATTGTAATGGATGAGTTATTTTCAAGAATTATAGAAGTTCGTAAAACTGGTGTTGGCATACTAATGGTTGAACAAAATGCAAAACAAGCACTTGCTATTGCTGATAGAGGCTACGTATTAGTAAATGGAAAAAATAGCAGAGAAGGTACAGGTGAAGAACTATTAAATAATCCAGAAGTTAGAAAGTCTTTTTTAGGAGGTTAAAATGATTGATTTTCTAAATTCTATAATTGTACTTCTAAATTTTATTATAATTCCAGGTATTTCTTATGGCTCTCAACTTGCACTTGGTGCGCTTGGAGTTACATTTGTTTACGCTATACTTCGTTTTGCCAATTTTGCACATGGAGAAATCATGTCATTTGGAGCAATGATAACAATTTTATTTACGTGGTTTTTTCAATCACAAAATATTGGTTTAGGAATTCTCCCTACTGCTCTGTTGGCGTTACCTATAGGAATAATAGCAACAATTATCTTATGCATTATTTCTGATAAATTTGTTTTTCAATATTACAGATATCAAAAAAGTGTTCCTGTTGTTTTAGCAATGGTTTCAATAGGGGTTATGTTCGTAATTAATGCAATAATAAGAATCATAATTGGGACAGAAACTATAAAATTTTCTGATGGACAGAAATTTATAATGAAAGCCAAACAGTTTAAAGTAATGACAAGTTTAAATGAAGGATTAGCATTAAAATCTTCTCAAGTTATCACAATATTAATTACTGTATTACTTTTAACTTTTACTTTCTGGTTTTTGCAAAAAACAAAAACTGGAAAATCAATGAGAGCATTTTCTGATAATGAAGATTTAGCATTATTGTCAGGTATTAATCCTGATAGAGTAGTATTCACTACTTGGATTATTGTAGGAGTCTTAGCTTGTGTTGCGGGAACACTTTATGGTTTAGATAAAAGTTATAAACCTATTATTTATCTCAATTTAGTCTTGCCAATATTTGCCTCAGCAATTGTTGGAGGCATTGGCAGTCCCTTTGGAGCTGTAGTAGGTGGATATGTTATAGCTTTTTCAGAAATCATGGTCACATATGCTTATAAGAAATTTTTTGTCTATTTGCTTCCAATCTCTATGGAGCCAACTGGTCTAGTACAATTACTTTCAACTGATTATAAATTTGCTGTATCTTTTTCAATTTTAGTCATCGTTTTACTAATAAGACCATCGGGAATATTTAAAGGAAGAGTTTTATGATGAAGTTTGAAAGATATGAATGGTTAGCCATTACAATCATGATCTCACTATTTATTTTTGTAGGTTTTATTCAAGGATGGTCTGTAAGTTTAGTAATTTTAAATATGTGTATTGTTTCAGCAATAATGACAATGGGGGTCAATATTTCTTGGGGTTATGCAGGAGTAATTAATTTTGGTGTAATGGGTTTTCTTGCCATGGGTGGATTAGCAGCAGTCCTTGTATCTTACCCTCCCATTACAGAGTCATGGCAGGCTGGAGGTAGAGGGCTAGGTATCAGTTTTGCTTTGTTAATCGTATTGGTAATTGCTGTAATGTATATCAATAAAACGGTAATCCAAAAAAGAAATAGGTATATTTTAAATTCCCTCATAATTTTTTTCGGTATTTTAATTATCAGACACTTTTATTTAAACGCCACACACAATATTGAAGATGTTAATCCAGCAATTGCAGGTTTTTTAGGCGGTCTTGGACTGCCAATAATTTTCTCTTGGATTGTAGGAGGTTTATTTGCTGCGGGCGTTGCATTTGTAATTGGTAAAGTAGCTCTTGGATTACGATCAGATTATCTTGCTATCGTTACTCTTGGTATTTCAGAAATAGTTGTTAGTGTTTTAAAACATGAAGAATGGCTATCTAGGGGAGTAAAAAATGTTATCGGTTTAAAGAGGCCAGTTCCTTATGAAATTGATTTACAAAATGCAGATTGGTTTATAAACTTGGTTACTTATCTAAATTCATCAAAGTTAGATAATATTATTGATGTAACTGATAGACAACAAGTATTAAACAATCTTATTATAGATGGCTCAGGAATTTTTGTAAAACTATCTTACGCGATTTTATTTCTGATTGTTATGTTAATAATTTTTTATTTTGCCAACAAAGCTCAATTATCCCCTTGGGGAAGAATGATGAGAGCTATCAGAGATAATGAAACAGCTGCAAATGCTATGGGAAAAGATGTTGTGAAACAACATTTAATTATTTTTGTAATAGGGGCTGCAATTGTAGGTGTTGCGGGTTCAATGCTTGTTACTTTAGATGGATTATTTACTCCTTCAGGATATCGACCACTTCGTTTCACTTTTATTATTTGGATTATGGTTATTGTAGGCGGTAGTGGAAATAATTTAGGTGCTATATTTGGTGGTTTTGTCATATGGTTTTCTTGGATTGAAGCAGCACCACTTACAACATTTATTATTAATCAACTTACAGTAGGTTTAGAGCCTACTAATGCTCTAAAACTACATTTACTTGATAGTGTTCCTTACTTTAGATACTTATTTATGGGTTTAATTTTATTACTAATTTTACGCTATAGACCTAAAGGAATTATACCTGAAAAAGTAAGGCACTCATAAAAAAACCCCAGCTAAAACTGGGGTTAAATTAAAATAATTTTTAAGTATTAAAGAGCGCCAACAGTAACAAATTCGCCACCACTAACTTCTAACTCTTTAAACGCACCAGCTGCATCACCAAACGCATTAAATTCTACGTCTGTAGCACCTTGGTAATCAATATCTTTACCAGCAGCTAACATTTGTAAGCCGTATGATAATTGACCAGGATTAATTACAATACCTGGAGCGTTAGATACTTTAGCAATATTGTTTAGGATTGATTGCTTATCAGCAGATCCACCAGCTTGAATTGCAAGAGCAATAATTGCTGCAGCATCATAAGACTCTCCAACATATGGAGCACTTCCATCCATGCCATTAGCAGCTGCTAGTTCTCCGAACTTAGCTGAACCTTCTGAAATTGCACCTGGCATAGAGCCAAATGATCCTTCAAGATCTGCACCGATATTATCAACAATTGATTGACCAATCATACCATCAGAAAGAACAAAAGTGTCAAATGCACCTGAATCTAAAGATGCTTCGATCATTCCTTTTCCACCATCATCGATATAACCAATTACTAGTAGTGCGTCTCCACCAGCTGATGCAAGAACACCAACTTCTGATGAATAATCTGCCTTACCATCTTCGTGTGCAGCAGATGCTGTAATAGTTCCACCACCACGAGCAAATGAAGCTTCAAATACTTCAGCTAAACCTTTTCCATAGTCATTGTTAGTATACGTTACAGCTATACTTTCAATTCCTCTGCTTAAAGCAAGTTTAGCTAATACTTCACCACCTTTTGCATCAGATGGAGCAGTACGCCAAAAAGTTCCATTATCAGGAACTTTACTTAGACCTGGTGAAGTTGCAGATGGAGATACCATTAGGATTCCATTTGGTACTGCAACGTTTGCATTAATCGCACCTGTTACACCTGAACAGTCAGCACCCATAATAGCAGTTACACCTTGAGCAACTAGATCTTCAGCAGCAGCAGTAGCAGCAGCAGAGTCTACACAAGTTGAGTCAGCTTCTATGATAGTAATTGATTCACCACCTAAAAGATTTCCAGAGTTTGATGCTTCATCAAATGCCATTCTAGCACCATCTCTCATAGCAGGAGTTAAAGATTCAATCGGTCCTGTAAAACCAAGAATAATTCCTACTTTAATTTCTGCTAATGCAGCAGTCGTTACAGTCGACAAGCTTACAATAACAGCTAGAAGTAATTTTTTCATATTTCCTCCAAAAAAGTATACTTTTTATATATGGTACCTCATATACTAGTTCCAAAAATCAATCATGCAGTTTTTTTATAAAAATACCCAAGATTTTAGCCAAAAACCATAAATTGACTTCATTTGCCTCACCGGATAAAGATCAAACGTATGACAATTGGAATTCTTGGTGGAGGAGTTTGGGGGAGTGCACTTGCCCGAGTATTAAGTAATAATAAAGTTATCATTTATGCTCGAGATGAAAAAATTGTTAAATCAATAAATGAACATAAAATTAATCCAAAATTAAAATACAGTTCATTTAATGAAAATGTCACTGCTACTACCTCTTTAAAAGAAATTAGAAATGTTAAATTTTTATTTATAACTTTACCAGCACAAAACATTAGGGAGGTAATTAAGGATTCATCATTTCATAATAAAAATCATCATATTTTTATCAGCTTTAAATTTTTTTGCA
>CABYKC010000018.1 GCA_902519435.1 uncultured Alphaproteobacteria bacterium | reverse complement strand
TTTCACCACTTCCTTTTTCATCTAAAAAATAAGAACTATCAAAAATTTTATTATGATTTTCAAAAGCTTTAAGTTTTACAGAGAGTACAACGCGATCTTCTTCCTCAGGTAAATATTTATTATCTTTTAATAATTCTTCACTTTTTTCATTGATTTCAGCTTCTATATTATCTGATCTATTTTCAAGCATTGAAAAAATATCTTGCCATGCCTCTTTCCAACCATCAAGTCGCAAAGTTCCTCTTACGAACTCTTTGACTTTCCATTTCTCATCAAACAAGTATTCACTTACATATGGTGTTGAATCTCTGTTTGGATAAGCTTCAAAATTTTCATCAGATATTGAATAAGAACTAATAGATTTGTAAGGAGTTACAGTATTTATTTTTCCTTTTGTTATATATTTTGCATCATTGATTAAGGCTTTGATTACTCCAGCTGGAGACCAACTAAATTTATATTTGAAATCATTTGGAGTTGCTGGAAAACCTCCACAATATGATTCATAAACCACTTCTGTTTTTTCAGTCGAGATTTTTTTAAGATCACTGACAAGTAAATGGGAAAAAAAATGATCGATACCTGGATCTAAACCGACCTCATTGATAAATACTAAATTTTCTTTTTTTACATCTGGATTTAGCATATTTATTTCTGGATTAAGGTAACTAGTAGATGCAAAATGACATTTATGTTTTAAACAAAGTTTAGCTATTTCTAAATGTTTGTTTGCTGGCAGTTGAGAAATAACAATATCACCTGGATTTGTTTCGTTAAATAATAAATCAACATCAAACTGTTTTGCGTTCACATTGTTTTTATCTACATGGTCAATACTCTTTATAGCCTTATCTAATGTTCTATTCCATACTGTAAAATTATCTAAATTTTTAGCTAATCTTCTAATTCCTGGTATAGAAGATAGTCCAGTTCCTATCCAATGTACATGTTTCATAGTCTTATTTACTTTTATATTAAATTGTTTACTACATTAATGAAACTTAAAATACGGAAATTTATTTGACTTCAATAGTATTTATTTTTTTATTAACAGGTCTAGTCTCTGGTTTTATTGCAGGATTATTAGGAGTTGGAGGTGGAATAATAATTGTACCTGTAACTTACTTTATTTTACTTAATCTTGGTTACAGTTCTGAAATTGTCATGCATGTTGCTGTAGCATCTTCTCTTGGTGTAATTTGTTTTACTTCAATTTCTTCTATAAGATCTCATGTTAAGCTTAAAAATACAAATTTGATAATTGTAAAAAAATGGGCAATAGGAATAATAATAGGATCAATTGTAGGTTCACTTGCAGCAAGTGCTATTTCAGGACAGAGTTTAGTTATACTTTTTGTAATTCTCGCATTTTTGATTTCATTAAATATGCTGTTTCAACAAAGCCCAATTGTTGTAAGCAACGATATACCATCGTCTAATATAATTAATTTTTTAATAAGCTCTTCTATTGGTTTTTTATCTGCAACAATTGGTATAGGTGGTGGCAGTTTTAGTGTTCCAACTTTAACAATGTTTTCAAAAAAGATTCATGAAGCAGTTGGAACCTCTGCTGTTTTTGGTTTTTTAATTGCTTTTCCAGGAACACTTACATTTATGTATACTGGGTCAAATATAAATCAACTTCCCATTTATTCTCTTGGTTATGTAAATATTATAATAGTTTTTTTTATATCGATAACTAGTATATTTACCGCTGGATTTGGTGCAAAAGTTTCATCAAATATAGATAAGTTAGTATTAAGAAAAATTTTTGCTATTTTTTTGTTGTTAACTTGTGCTAGTCTAATTATTGAACATTTTATAATTTAAATGAATTTTGTTGCAGATAGACTAAGTAAAATAAAACCTTCAATGACTGTAGGTATCAATGTCAAAGCCAAAGCTTTGAAGGACGAGGGTAAAGATGTAATTGTTCTTGCAGCAGGTGAGCCAGATTTTAACACACCAAAAAATATAAGAGATGCTGCTAATAAAGCGATGGAAGAGGGTAAAACTAAATATGTACCAGGTAAAGGTACACCAGAATTACAAAAGGCAATTCAGAAAAAATTTAGAGAAGATAATAATATTGATTATCAATTAGATGAAATCATATGTGGTGTCGGAGGCAAACACATTATCTATAATGCTATGATGGCAACAATTAATCCAGGAGATGAGGTCATTATAACAGCTCCTTTTTGGGTTAGTTATCCAGATATTGTTTTATTAGCAGAAGGGAAGCCCGTGATAGTTAAGTGTCCTCAATCACAAAATTTTAAGATTACACCTGAACAATTAGAAAAAAATATAAACTCTAAAACAAAATGGTTAATGTTAAATAGTCCTAGTAATCCAACTGGCTCAGTTTATTCAAAAAAAGAGTTAGAGGATTTAGCAGTTATCTTAAAAAAATATCCTAATGTCCTTATAATGTGTGATGATATATATGAAAAAATTGTTTACGATAGCGTAGAATTTCATACTCTTGCTTCTATTGAACCTTCACTGAAAGACAGATGTTTGACACTAAACGGTGTTTCAAAATCATATTGTATGACAGGGTGGAGACTTGGATATTGTGGAGCTCCAAAAGAGATTATTGCTGCTATGAACAAAATACAATCACAAAGTACAACATCAACTTCTTCAATTACAATGGCTGCTGCTGTTGAGGCAATAAGTGGTCCGCAAGATTTTATAAATGAGCATAATAAAAAATTTTTAAAACGAAGAGATCTAGTATTTAATAAATTAAATGATATTCATGGAATTACATGTCAAAAACCAGAAGGAGCTTTTTACGTTTATCCAAATTGCGAAGGTATAATTGGAAAAAAGACACCAAATGGAAAACATATCTCCAATGATGAAGATTTCATGACATACCTTTTAGAAGATCAAGGTGTAGCAGGAGTGCATGGTGCAGCATTTGGATTATCACCTTATTTTAGATTATCTTACGCAACTAGTGATGCAATTCTAGAAGATGCGTGCAACAGAATAAAAGAAGCTTGTAATAAGCTTACTTAAGATCTTTATCAGCAATTATTTCAGCTAATCTAAGCAGATTAGTAGTACCAGCACTTCCAAATGGAACACCAGCCGAGATAACTACGTTATCTCCTGGTTTTACTAATTTTTTATTTTTTGCAATTGAACATGCAATATTAACCATATCTTGTGCATTTTGAGCATCTTCTTGAGTATGACAGGAGTTTACACCCCAGTATAATTGCATTTTTCTTGTAGTATTAATATTTGGAGATAAACCAACAATTTGAACTGGTGCTCTTTCTCTAGCCATTCTAGTAGTTGTTCTTCCACTTACAGAAAATGTAATTATTGCTTTTGCATCTGATTTTTTTGCAATTGAGTAAGCTGCTAAAGTTATTGCATCTGTATTATCAACATCATCAATATTTTCTTGAGTAATTTGTAAATCATAATTATTTTTATCATTCTCAACATTTTCTATTATTTTATTCATAGTTCTTACTACTTTTATTGGATGTTCTCCAACAGCAGACTCACCAGATAACATTACAGCATCTGTTCCGTCATAAATAGCATTAGCAACATCAGATGCTTCAGCTCTCGTTGGAACAAGATTTTCAATCATACTTTCAAGCATTTGTGTAGCAACAACAACTGGCTTACCAAAGTGCCTACATCTTTTAATAATATTTTTTTGAACTATC
This sequence comes from uncultured Alphaproteobacteria bacterium, assembly GCA_902519435.1. The sequence continues at coordinate 11,171 of CABYKC010000018.1, read as the reverse complement.
GGAACTTGTTCTGTTGGCATTTCAACACCCAAATCACCTCTAGCTATCATAATACCATCTGCAGCATTTATAATATCATCAATATTTTTTACTGCTGAAGGCTTTTCAATTTTTGCCATCACGAGCGCTTGGTTGTTAATTATTTTTTTTAGCTTGTGAATATCCTCTGCTTGTTGCACAAAAGAAAGTGCAACCCAATCAACTCCCATATCTAATGCCTTCATTAGATCAGATTTATCTTTTTTGGTAAGTGCGTCTATTGGAAGAATAACATCTGGAATATTTACACCTTTGTTATTTGAGATTTCAGCATCATTTAAAACTTCTGTAATTAAACTATCTTTTTTTTGTTCAACAACTTGTAATCTAATCCTTCCATCATTTACTAATAAAATAGAATTAGGTGTTAAAAAATCATATATTTCTTCATGGGGAAAGTTAACCCTATTATTATCTCCGGGTTCAGTTGAAAGATCTAGTATAAAATTTTGACCTTTAATTAAATTTTCTTTTGTATTCTTAAATGTACCCACTCTTAACTTGGGCCCTTGTAAGTCAGCTAATATGCATGATGCATGATTATATTTTTCTTCAAGAGATCTAATAGTTTCATAATTTTGTCTATGAGTTTCTAAATCACCATGTGAAAAATTTAATCTAAAAACATCACATCCAGTCACAAATAAATCTTCTATTATTTTTTTATCTGATGATGCAGGTCCTAAGGTAGCTAAAATTTTAGCTTTTCTGTTACGTTTCATTGATTATTATATATATATCACAAAAAAAGATTTATATAATTTATTTACGTAATATGACCAAAAACTTTGATAGAGATTTACTTGCTGATGTTGCAGAAAGATTGATTCATCATCTAAAAAATAGAACAGATGTACAAAATATTGATTTAATGAATTTGTCAGGTTTTTGCAGAAACTGTCTTTCAAAATGGTATGTTAGTGCTGCAAAGAAGAAAAATATTTCTATTTCATACGAGGAAGCTCGAGAAATGATCTATGGTATGCCATACTTAGAGTGGAAAACAAAATTTCAAAAAGAAATCACTCCTGAACAAAAAGAAAAGTTTGATAAAGGAAAAACTTAATATAGTTTTTCTAAATTCTCTCCATACATCTCTTTTACTTTAAACCTTCTTACTTTCATAGAGGGAGTCATCATATTGTTTTCAATTGTAAACTCGTGATCAATGAGAATAAATTTTCTAATTTGTTCAATACTAGAGAGGCTTTTATTGACTTTATCTACAACTTCCTTCATCTTTTTATTAAATGAAGAATCTTGAATTATTTTATTTAAATCGCCCTCAACATTATTTTCTTTTGCCCATTCTAAAGCTAAATCTTTATTAGGAACCAGGATTGCAACCAGGTAATTTTTGAAATCTCCATATAACATTGATTGAGCAATTTCAGGTTCAATATCTAGTTTTGCCTCTATTCTTGAAGGAGAAATATTATCTCCACCAGCATTTACAATAATATCTTTTTTCCTATCCGTTATCTTTAAATAATCTTCTTCATCAAATTCACCAATATCACCTGTATGAACCCATCCATCAATTATAGTTTTATTAGTTGATTCAGGATCATTCCAATAACCATTCATAATAAGTTCACCACGAGCTAAAATCTCTCCGTCTTCAGAAATTTTCACCTCATTTCCTTGAAGAACTTTTCCTACGGTATCTAATTTAATTTTTTCAGGAGGGTTTGCAGAAATAACAGGAGCCGTTTCAGTTTGTCCGTAACCTTGAAGTAGTGGAAGGCCAAGGGCGCTTAGGTATAATCCAACTTCAAAATTCAGTGCTGCGCCTCCTGATATCAATGCTCTTAGACTTCCACCAAATCTTTTCTTAACTTTTTTTCTTACTATCCTATCCATCAATCCATTCATCAATCTTTCAGAGAAGCTCATCTGCTCACCAAAATATTTTTTCTTTCCTAGATTTAATGTAATTGCAAAGAAGCGTTGACTTAATTTACTTTGGTTTTTTAGACCTTGTGAAATACGTGTGTGTAAAGAGTCATAAAACCTTGGAACAGCTGTCATAAAATGTGGTGCTGCCTCTGCCATATTGACTAATAATTTATCTATACTTTCAGCGTAATAGATTTGTGCACCTTGCCCCATTTCTAAAAATTGTAAAGTGTGCTCATATGAATGAGATAATGGCAACCATGATAAATATCTAATTTCTTTTGTTAAATCACTAGTAAGACTCTCAAGTAATTTATCACAGGAAGCACAATTTCTAAGCATAGCTCCATGACTTAACATCACTCCCTTAGGATTGCCTCCAGTACCTGAAGTATAAATAATACATGCTGTATCTTTTCTATTAAAATTTTTTGATAATTCTTCTATTTCATTAGAATTTTTACTTTTTTCTAAATTGTCATTTATAATTTTATTGTATGATAAAATATTTACAACTTCAGTATAAGTTTCATCATCATCATTAATTTTAATTACGTTTTGACAATGTGAAATTTTTTCTATTGCAGGTAGAACTTTTTTCATTAACTCGTGTGATGATACAATGGCACATCTTGCACCAGAATGCTCAATAATATATTTATAGTCATTGGTTGTGCTCGTTGTATAAGCAGGCACTGAAATTGCTCCAATTGACATTATTGCTAAATCAGTGATTTGCCATTCAGGTCTATTTTCAGATAAAATTAATACTCTATCTCCTTCTAAAATTCCAAGATCTTTTAAGTATGTTGCTAAACTTTCAACTTGTTCTTTTACTTGCAACCAGCTTAAAGAAACATATTTATCATTTTCTTTTTTCCATAAATACGGCTGATCTTTTAGATCATTTGATTGATGATAAAATACACTCGGTATGCTATTAAATTCGTCAAAATTAACAATCATGCTTTCTATCCTCTCTACAAAGCTAAGATATTAGACCTATATCGAAATTATTAAATATGAAACAAAAAAATTATCAAAATTCAACAAAAAATACCCTTGGAAAACTGCCAATTTGGAATTTAAAGGATTTATATGAATCGCCAAAAGCCAAGAAACTGAATAACGATTTAAATAAGCTTAGAATAACTACTAAAAAATTTGAAAAGAAATATGAAACAAAAATCACTAAGCTTAGTTCTAATCAACTCTTAAAAGCCATTATTGAATTAGAGGATATTGATACAAAGATAGATAAAATTATGTCTTATGCACACTTATTAGTTGCAGAGGACGGTAATAAGGAAAAGAATAAAATTTTTTATCAACAAATGCAGGAGCAAATAACAAATATTGCCTCCTCAATTGTTTTCTTTAGTCTTGAGATAAATGAAATTTCTGAAAAAAATTTTAAAAAAATTTATTCTGATAAAAAACTAAAGATTTACAAAAACTGGATAAAAAATATCCGAAAATTCAAACCTTATCAACTAGATGTTAAAACAGAAAAATTACTTCAAGAAAAAAGTATTACTTCTAGATCAGCCTGGGTTAGACTATTTGATGATACAATCGCCTCTCTTAAATTTCCATTTAAGGGAAAAAATTTATCTAGTGCAGAAATTTTTAATTTTCTTTCTGATAAAAAAGAAATAAATCGTAAAAAATCAGCTGAGGTAGTATCTGCTGTTTTAAAAGATAACATTACTTTATTTACATCTATTACTAATAATCTTGCGAAAGACAAATCAATCAATGATAAATGGAGAGGATTACCAAATCCAGTCAGTTCAAGAAACTTATCTAATGTTGTAGAAGATGAAGTTGTAGAAGCCTTAACTGAAACAATAAAAGAAAATTATCCAAAAATTGCCCATCGTTATTATAAAATAAAATCTAAATGGCTAAAAAAGAAATACTTAATGTATTGGGACAGAAATGCACCCCTTCCTTTTCAATCGCAGAGTATTTATTCTTGGAAAGATGCAAGACAAATTGTAACTGATGCTTACTCAAATTTTGATAAGAGGGCAGGAAATATTGTAAATAAATTTTTTGATAATTCATGGATACACGCTCCAGTAATCCCAGGAAAATCTCCCGGTGCGTTCGCTGCTTCTACTGTTCCATCAGCTCACCCATTTATACTTGTTAATTATCAGGGTAAAGCAAGAGATATAGCTACTCTTGCTCATGAACTAGGACACGGCATTCATCAATATTTAGCAGGACGAAAACAAACTTATTTTAATTCTTCAACACCATTAACGCTTGCTGAAACTGCAAGTGTTTTTGGGGAAATGTTAACTTTTAAATCTCTTTTATCTATTACCACAAAAGAAAATGAACGTAAGGGGCTTTTAGCAAATAAAGTCGAAGATATGCTAAACACTGTTGTGAGGCAGATTGCATTTTTTGAATTTGAAAAACGTATTCATCATCAAAGAAAAATCAAAGAATTAAGTGTTGATGAAATTTGTGAAATTTGGATTGATGTTCAAAAGAAAAGTTTAGGACCATCAATAAAATTTAATGATGATTACAAATATTTCTGGAGTTACATACCCCATTTTATCCATTCACCATTTTATGTTTATGCTTATGCTTTTGGTGACTGTCTTGTTAATTCTCTTTTTAATGTTTATGAAAGCAAACTCCCTAAATTTGAAGACAAATATATTACTTTGTTAGAGAGTGGTGGTAGTGATACATATGATAAACTATTGAAGCCTTTTGGGTTAAATCCGAAGAAAAAAGATTTCTGGCAAAAAGGAGTTAATGTCATTGAGAATTTGATTGACCAATTAGAAGAATAAAATTGATGAAAGATAAAGAAGCAAAATCTCTAACAAAACAACTGACTAGGTACGCCAAAGTTGGAGGTGTTGTTGGAAAATTAGCCACTAAACTTGCAAGTCAAAGATATTTAGGCGTTAAGTTAGATAAAGAAAAACATGCTTCAGAAATAAGAGCTGCTCTTGGAAGTATTAAAGGGCCATTAATGAAAGTGGCACAATTATCAGCAACTATACCTGACTTACTTCCTGATGAGTATGCGCAAGAGCTTATGCACTTGCAGTCTAATGCTCCACCGATGGGATGGTTATTTGTTAAAAGAAGAATGGCTGCAGAATTAAAGCAGGACTGGCAAAAAAATTTTATCGAGTTTGATAAAGAAGCAACAAGAGCAGCTTCTCTTGGACAAGTTCATAAAGCTAAAATAAAAAATGATGATATAGTTGCTTGCAAACTTCAATACCCTGACATGGCTTCAGCAGTTAGTGCTGATCTTTCACAATTAAAAATGATTTTTTCAATTTATCAGTCTTATAATAAAGCGATCAAAACTGATGAAGTATACAAAGAAATCACTGACAGACTTAAAGAAGAGCTAGATTACGAAAGAGAAAAAAAATTAATGGCTGTATTTAGAAATATATTTTCAAATATAAATTTTGTTCATGTTCCAAAAACCTATGATAAATTATCTACAAAGAGATTACTAACTATGAGTTGGCTAGATGGTGAACCTATTTTGAATTTTAAAAAATCTGCTAAAGAAACAAGAAATACACTTGCGGCTAATATGTATAAAGCGTGGTATAAACCATTCTTTGAATATGGAGTGCTTCATGGAGATCCACACTTAGGAAATTATTCTGTACAAAAAAAAGACCTTAGTATTAATATATATGACTTTGGTTGTATGAGAATTTTTAATGGTAATTTCATTCAAGGTGTAATTGATTTATACTTTGCTCTTCAAGAAAATGATAATTCAAAGGCAGTTCATGCTTATGAGCAATGGGGATTTACAGATATTACCAAAGAGAAATTAAAAGTATTAAATAAATGGGCAGGATTTTTATATTCACCTTTGATGGAAGATAAAGTTCAAAAAATACAAGAAAGTGACAGTGGTATATATGGAGCTCAAATTGCATCTGAAGTTCATCAAGAACTTAAAAAACTAGGTGGAGTTAAACCTCCAAAAGAATTTGTGTTCATGGATAGAGCAGCAGTGGGACTAGGTTCAGTCTTTATGCATTTAAAAGCAGAAGTTAATTGGTACAGAATATTTCATGAGCTAATAGAAGATTTTAACTCAAAAAAATTAATGAAAAACCAACAAAAAGCTTTAAATTTAGCAAACCTATCAATATAAGAACTCATGTTCTTATCTGCTATTAAAGAAAATGATAACAATGAGACAAGAGTCTCTATTTCCCCTGAATCTGTAAAGCTTTTTTCTAGACTAGGTTTTGAAGTTATAATTGAAAATGGAGCAGGAGAAACTTCAGGATATCAAAATTCAAATTATGAAGAAGCCGGAGCGAAAATTGTTACTAGATCTGAATGCTTAAAGGCTGATGTTTGTTTATGTGTTAGAATGCCAAGCACTGATGATATAAATAATTTAAAAAGTAATTCATTACTTATTGGAATCTTAAATCCATATGAAAATAAATCTGAATTTTCTAATTTAAATAAAAACAAAATATCATCATGTTGTATGGAATTAATTCCTAGAATAAGTAGAGCACAAAGTATGGATGTTCTATCATCCCAAGCTAACTTAGCGGGGTATAGAAGTGTAATTGATGCAGCGGAACAATTTGGAAAAGCTTTTCCAATGATGATGACTGCAGCTGGAAGAGTAAATCCAGCAAAAGTTATGATACTTGGTGTAGGAGTTGCAGGTTTACAAGCAATTGCAACAGCAAAAAGACTTGGCGCAGTAGTGTCTGCCACTGATGTAAGAGCAGCAACTAAGGAACAAGTTGAAAGTCTTGGTGGAAAATTCATAATGGTTGAAGATGATGAAGCTCAAAATGCTGAAACTGCAGGTGGTTATGCAAAGGAAATGAGTGAGGATTACAAGAAAAAACAAGCTCAATTGATAGCTGAAACAGTTTCAAAACAAGATATAGTAATTTGTACAGCTCTTATTCCTGGAAAAAAAGCTCCAGTTTTAATTACAGAAGATATGGTTTCTTCGATGATACCGGGTTCAGTAGTAATTGATTTAGCAGTGGAAGCTGGTGGTAATTGCCCTTTAAGTAAAATGAATGAAATAGTAGTGCATAATGGAGTAAAAATCGTTGGTTATGGAAATGTTCCTGGCAGAGTGGCTAAAGATGCCTCAGCACTGTATGCAAAAAATATTTTTAACTTTTTAAGTTTATTAATAGACAAAGAAAATAAAAAAATAAATTTTGATTTTGATGATGAAATAATTAATTCTGTTTTGCTAACGCATGACGGGGATGTAAGATTGGAGCAATTTAAGTAATATGGAAGCACATTCTTCAGAAGTTTTTGTTATTGGACTAACAGTATTTTTCTTAGCTTGTATTATTGGCTATTATGTAGTTTGGTCCGTTACACCTGCTTTACATAGTCCATTGATGGGTGTGACAAATGCAATATCAAGTGTAATTATAGTTGGAGCAATATTGGCCGCAGGTCCTCAAGGTTTTGATACTTCAAAAATTTTTGGATTAATTGGTGTTGTATTAGCTTCAGTTAATATTTTTGGAGGTTTCTTAGTAACATATCGAATGCTCTCGATGTTTAAGAAAAAAACTAAAAAAACAAAGGAAAAAGAATAATGTCTTCTAACATGGTTGCGATATTATATTTAATTTCTGCGTTATTATTTATCTTTGCTCTAAGAGGTTTATCTCACCCTGAATCTTCAAGAATGGGTAATATTTTTGGTGTTATTGGAATGATTATAGCGGTGTTCACAACGCTAATGTTTAAATCTGTTCTAAGCTATTATGAAATTGGAGCAGCAATACTTATTGGTGGTGCTATAGGTTCATTTATTGCTCTCAGAATTGAGATGACAGCATTACCTCAATTGGTAGCCGCTTTTCATAGCTTAGTAGGTTTAGCTGCTGTATTTGTTGCTGCTGCTGCATTCTATGATCCTGTAGCTTTTAGCATTGGAAAAGTTGGTTCGATTAAAACTGCTAGTTTAGTTGAAATGAGTATTGGAACATTTATTGGTGCTATTACTTTCTCTGGTTCAGTTTTAGCTTTTGGAAAATTACAAGGTACAATTTCAGGAAAGCCTATAGTATTTAAGTTCCAGCATCTTATAAATGCACTAATTTTCCTACTAATTATTTTCTTGATTGTATTATTTGTAATTAATCAATCTCCAACAATCTTTTGGACAATAGTTATTGTTTCAATTTTACTAGGATTTCTTGTTGTAATTCCTATCGGTGGTGCTGACATGCCTGTTGTCGTTTCTATGTTAAACTCTTATTCAGGTTGGGCAGCTTGCGGCATAGGATTTACCCTAAGTAATAATCTCTTAATTATAACTGGTGCTCTTGTTGGAGCGTCTGGTGCAATATTGAGTTATATAATGAGTAAAGGGATGAATAGATCCATTATTAATGTTGTTTTAGGAGGTTTTGGTGGTGAGCAAGACACTAGTGCTAGTAAGGATAACTCAGACAAAATTGTTAAACAAGGTAATGCAGAGGATGCAGCATATATAATGAAAAACGCAGACTCTGTAATTATTGTACCAGGATATGGAATGGCTGTAGCGCAAGCTCAACATGCTTTAAGAGAAATGGGTGACATATTAAAAAAAGAAGGAATAGAGGTAAGATATGCAATACATCCAGTTGCTGGAAGAATGCCTGGCCATATGAATGTTTTACTAGCTGAAGCTAATGTTCCTTATGAAGAAGTCCTGGAGCTAGATGAAATTAATCATGATTTTCCTATGACAGAAGTTTCTTTTGTTATTGGAGCAAATGATGTAACAAATCCAGCTGCAAAAACTGATGAGTCATCTCCTATTTTTGGTATGCCTATTTTAGATGTAGAAAAATCTCAGAGCGTTCTATTTGTAAAACGTTCAATGGCAACTGGTTATTCTGGTGTTGATAATGAGTTGTTTTATAGAGATAATACAACAATGCTATTTGGAGATGCTAAAAAAATGTGTGAGGATATCGTAAAAAGTCTTTCTGCTTAATCGTTATTTCTTTTTGCAGACTTCCTAGCTCTTCTAATATTTTCTTCTTTTTCTCGAGCGCGTTTCAAGCAAGGTTTTTCGTAATGTTTACGTAGTTTCATTTCTTTGTACAAACCTTCACGCTGCATTTTCTTTTTAAGAGTTCTAATTGCTTGTTCTACGTTATTATCTTTTACATTTACAAAAAGTGTCATTGGGACGGGCTAGTAACACAAACTCATATTATTTGCAAACGGATATATTGAATTAATCTATTGGTATATTAGAAAAAATACTTATATTTAATATGTGTCTATTCTCAAAATATCAAAAATCGGTCATCCAATCTTGCTAAAAGAATGTTCTGAGATAAAAGAATTCTCTTCAGATTCTCTAAAAAAAATAGTTTATGATATGTCTGAAACAATGCTTGACTATAACGGTATAGGCTTAGCTGCACCCCAAGTACATATTTCAAAGAAAATAATTGTATTTCGTAATCCTGATAATGAAGAGAAAGATAAAATTGAGATAACACCATTAATAAATCCTATTTTTACACCCATGGGAAAAGAAACTGAGGATGATTGGGAAGGTTGTTTATCAATACCTGGTATGCAAGGTTTAGTTAGAAGATTTAAAAAAATTAAATATTCTGGATTTGATCTTGATGGTAAAGAAATTAAAAATGAAGTTGAAGGTTTACACGCAAGGGTAGTACAACATGAGGTAGATCACTTAAACGGCATTTTGTATACATCACGCTTAGCACATAAAAATGCTTTTGGTTTTGAAAAAGAAATAACTACATATTGGAAAAATGAACAAAACAGAAAATAAAAAAAAAGAAGATATTCTCAAAAAAGTAAAAAAAATCGTATCAATTGAAGGTTGGTCATCAGAAGTATTTTCAAAATTACAAAAACAAAATATAGAAAAAAATGATTTATTCTATTTTTTCCCTGATGGATATAAAGATTTATTAGAATATGCTTTACAAAATATTAATGAAAAACTTGAATATAAATTAAAAAAAATTAATTTAATTAATTTTCCAATTAACAAAAGAATAAAAAAAATATTATTATTACGATTTGATATATTAAATGAAGATAAAGAATTTTATAAAAAAACCTTTAACCATCTTTTGCTACCCACAAATAACAAAATATCAAAAAAGAGTTTATACAATTCAGTAAGTACTATGTGGTATTTAGCTGGAGATAATTCAACAGATTTCAATTTTTATACAAAAAGACTGATATTATCTGGAGTATACACTAATGCCTTGTTCGTTTTTTTTTCAAAAGAAATGAAACATGTTGAAGAAAATATTGATAAAAATCTTAAGAGAATATCAAAAATTCCAAGATTTAAGGAAAGAATATCTTTTATTAAGGATAACGCTCCTAAATTTTTAAAAAGTCTTTTAACTTAAGCTATACTATCTGGCTCTAATTTATTTTGAATTTCTAATATTTTATCTTTTAGGATTAATTTTCTTTTTTTTAACCTTTGAATTTGTAAAAAATCTACAGTATTTTTTTCTTGAAGCCGAATGAGTATTTCATCAAGATCTCTGTGTTCTTGTTCAAAATTTTTTAAAATTTCTATAAGTTTGTTTATGTCATCCATGAAAATAAATAAGTAAAAATATAATAATAGTATATAAACGCCCTGTGATAAAAAAAATAGCAATTTTAACAAGCGGTGGAGATTGCGCAGGTTTAAATGCAGTAATTAGAGCTGTTACCTTGAGAGCACATAATAAGTACAATTGGGAAGTCTATGGAATTAAAGATGGAACATTAGGCCTGTTGAAAGAACCACTGGATGTTATAAAATTAAATCCTCAAAATTTTGAGGGTAGCTTAATGAGAATGGGTGGAACTTTTTTGGGATCAAATAACAAAGGCAACCCTTTTAAAAAAATTATAAGGAGTGGAAAAAAAATAGACTCATCTGATTTAGTTATAGAAGGTTTTAAAAAATTAGAAATAGATGCACTAATAGGTATCGGTGGAGATGGAAGTTTAAAAATTCTCCAAAGTATTACAAAAAAAGGTAATATAAATTTTGTTGGTATTCCAAAGACTATAGACAATGATGTAAAGCATAATGAGCTTTCTATAGGATATGATACTGCAGTTGATGTTGCAACAAATGCATTAGATATGCTTCAACCAACTGCTGCTAGCCACAGAAGAGTAATGATTTTAGAAGTGATGGGTAGAGATGCTGGTCA
>CABYKC010000017.1 GCA_902519435.1 uncultured Alphaproteobacteria bacterium | reverse complement strand
TTTGCCATTGCCAATGGTGTATTGCATCGTTCCAACACCATATTGATCACCATCATTGAAATCATCATTATAAGGTAAACCCATAGCTTGCATTGTTTTGATATATAAGTTTGACCCTTCTACGATATAACCAGGATCTGAAACTTTTAAGTTACCTTTATTTCCATGATATTCATTTTGAATACGTTGATTATTTTCAAGTTTAACAAAATGCTTTTGCAACGAGTACCAATTCCAATTACTGTCTTCAGTCTCCTCTTCCCATTTATTATAATCTGAAGGTTTTCCTCGCATATAAACCATACCATTCACTTTTGACCCCCCACCAAGAGTTTTAGCTTGTGCTATAAAATGCTGACGGTTATTTAATTGTTTTTGCGGAATAGATTCATAGAATTTTAAATATGGACTATTCTCTAAACCTTTAATCCAAGCAGCAGGCATTGATAAAAGTAAATTATTGGATTTAATTCCTTCTTCTAAAATTAAAACAGAGGCACCATGCTCAATTAATTTTGTTGCTGTAATAATTCCTGATGTTCCACCACCTACAATTATAAAATCATATTTTTTTGCCATATATAAATTTTTCTATTTTAATTTTTTACGTGTTTCTATATTTAATATCAAGATGAAAACTTTAATAGTTAAAGCAGATGATGGAAGAGAATACCATGTAGATGACCCCAATGGCTTTTATCAGCACCTTGTAGATTTTCACTCAGATAATAGTATTGGAAATAATAGTGTCCATGAAGAAAATGGCTATTACTTTACAGTAACACCTTCATTTTACGATACTGTGAAAAAATTTGTTGAAAAATAAATTATTATAAATTTATTATGTTCTAAGAGTAGTTTTGGATACAACTAATTCTTCACGATTATTTTCTCTGAATACAACAAATATACCACTTACCATAATAAGAAAAATACCAATAAATGAGTTTATATCTGGTACTTCAGAAAAAATAATAATTCCAATTATTATAGCAAAAATTAAATGGACATACTCAGTTATACTGTTAACTAAAGGTGATCCTACTCTGTATGCTGCAATCAAACAAAATATCCCAAGACTTCCACTTGTAGAAATGAAAAGTATTAATCCAATAAATTGAAGATCATTAAGTATCCAGGGATTACTAAGAATAGAAAAAATTGATAAATTAAAGTCTGAATTATGTAATAAAATACTAATTGCACTTCCTCCAACAAATGCACCTATATAAATATGAAAAGTTTGTTGATATAAATTATCATTTTTTGCAGTTTTTTTAGCTAATGTCATTGATAAAGCATAGGTAGCAGCAGCAATGATTGGAAATAACATATAAATATTTATGTCATTAAATTCTGGCTTAATGATTAAAAGCGTTCCACTAAAACCGACAAAAATTGAAAATATTCTATTCAAGCCAATTTTTATATTCAGAATAAAGTAAGAATAAATAGTAATAAAAAATGGACTCACAAAAAACAAACTTGTTGCTTCTGCTAAAGTGATTTGGCTCAATGAGATAAAAAATAAGGTAAAGCCGAAGAAGAATGTTGAGCCTCTAAAAATTGCTATATAAGAGTGCGCTGTTCCAAAGAATATTGGTTGTTTTGTGTAAATTAAATATAGGCATAACAATGAAAATCCTACCCCTCCTCTAAATACAAGTATTTGCATTAAAGAAGCATCATGGATGGTGTATTTTATTAAAACGTCCTGGGTAATGATGAATAACATCCCCACAATAATTAAAATAAGACCTTTTATGTTATTATTCATATAAATTTTCTTAGAGTAATTTAGGTATTAGTTTAGAAAAAAAAATAATATATAATTATTTTGATGATTTTTTATCTTGTAACACCGCTAATTTTGATATTTGCTAGTTCTTTAGGATTAATCATTAATCCATCTTGGTCTATTTCACCTTTTATTTGGATTTTCATATTAGTGCCAATTATTGACCTTGTATTACCTTACTTAAGTAAAGATGATGTTGAGCTAAATGAAAGTGTGTTTCACAATTTTTCCATTTTAATCGTACTCCCCTGCATTTTATTTTTAATTATATTTGGTTTAATTATTGTTTCTGACTCTACTATCACTTTATTAACCGCTGCAGCTTTAGGGGCAGCTGTAGGTATGTCTGGCGGTTCTATCGGCATTACAACTGCACATGAACTTATTCATCGAAAAAATAAATTTATGCGCGGTATAGGAGTATTCTTACTAGTTTTATGTTGTTATGGCCATTTTCGAATTGAACATATTTATGGTCATCATTTAAATGTAGCTACTAAAGAAGATCCTGCTACAGCTAGAAGAGGAGAAAATTTTTATTTTTATTTTATTCGCTGTGTGATCAATAGTGTGATTTCATCATGGAATATTGAAAAAAATATTCTTGATAGAAAAAATCTAAATACATTTAGTTTACAAAACAGAATGATTCATTATTTTGTATTAGAATTTTTATTTTTAGTATTTGCTTATTTAATTGCCGGTATGAATGGTTTAATTTTTATTATCTTTCATTCTTTTGTATCCATAATCTTATTGGAGTTAGTAAATTATATTCAACATTATGGTTTAGAAAGAAAAAAAGAAAATGGAAGGTACGAAAGATTTACAGATTTACATTCTTGGAATAGTCGTCACATCTCTGCTAATTGGTCGACATTTAATTTAGGTCTTCATGCTGAACATCACCAGAGCGCATCAAAGCCCTATCCTCTTTTATCTCAAGAAGAAAAAGCAATAGAGATGCCTGCTAATTACTCCATCATGTTAATTATGGCTTTAATCCCTCCTTTGTGGTTTTTTGTGATGGATAGGAAAATAGATAATTTAAAAACTATTTAATAAAATATGATAGATTTTTTTTCTAAGCTGAAAGATAATCGTATTTTTCAATTTTCAGTTGTTGTTATAATTATATTAAATGCAATTCTTATTGGGGCCACAACATATCAATTAGATCCTATATTTTTAAATACTATTCACTTACTTGATTATGCAATCACAGTTTTCTTTGTTATTGAAATTTTAATTCGTTTTATTGGAGAAAAAGAAAAGAAAAATTTCCTAAAAGATGGTTGGAATGTATTCGATACAATCATTGTAGCAATCTCACTAATTCCAATTCCAAATAATTCTAGTTTTTTAGTTTTACGACTTCTTCGTATTTTTAGAGTGTTACGACTCATATCTGTTATTCCCGAATTAAAGAAAATTATAGAAGCTATTCTTGCTTCAATAAAAAGAGTATTTTTTGTTAGTCTACTTCTGTTTATCATTCTTTACATTTATGCAACAATGGGATCAATTTTATTTGGGGAAGATGATCCAGAACGATGGGCCGATCTGGGAATATCCCTAATTACCCTTTTTCAAGTTTTAACGTTATCTAGTTGGGAGAATGTCATGCTGCCTATGCAGGCTATTTACTGGTGGGCATGGATTTACTTTTTCAGCTTTATTTCAATCTGCTCTATTACAATATTGAATTTGGTGATTGCTATCCTTGTTGATGTTGTAAATCATCAAAAATAACCTGTAAAAATTACATAAATCTTCAAATATTAATGCTTATATGCTAATTATTTTACAAATTTATAGCAGTTGTAGATTACCTGCATTAACAAAACTATAGGGAGGTATAATGTTTGATAAAAAAGATGATAATTCAAATCCAACAACTGATGTATTTAGACCTGAAAAGGGATCAGCAAAAGTTGTAATTGGTCATGGGGTAACAATTAATGGTGAAATTAAAAAAGCAGATGAAGTTCAGATTGATGGTGAAGCTGATGTTACGATGAAAACTGATAATGTAGTTATTGGCGCTACTGGAGATTGCAAAGGAAATATAGAAACACATAATGCTGACATCTGGGGAAAATTTGAAGGTGAAATAAAAGCTTCTGGTACCTTAACAATCCAAGAGCAGGGAGTTGCTTCTGGTGACATTGAGTATCAAAATATACAAATTAAGCTTGGTGGTCAAATCAGTGGTGATATTAAAAAATCTGATAAGATACAGCCTATTAAAAAAGACTCAAAACCATCAGAAGAAAATAATTCATTACAAGAAGCAATTAAAAAAGATTAGTAATTATATTTTTTAGTATGAAAGAAAGATTATTTAAACCTCTACATTGGATTATGTTAATCCTTATCTCTCTTGATTTTATTGATACATCTTATCGAATTACGTATGGATATTTTTCAGGTCAAGGTGTTCAACCACCTGTAGGAGATTTTAATGTTCAAGTTTCCACTTTAGATTTTATCGTTAGTATAGTTTTTCAATTAGCGATCGCTTACACAATTTATATGTTGTACAGTATGAAAAAAAGTGGTGGTTATTATTTAGTAGGTTTAAACATTCTTTTTGTTATTTATGGGTTTGTTTTAGGTCCGTTTAGTACAGTACCAGCTGGAGAAGTTATACCTCTTATTGCTGGCTTTATGGTTTTCTATATTATTCTAGTTATTGGGATACCTTACTTGTATTCTGATAAATATAAGTAATTTATAAAAGTATATTTTTGTATTTCTTTTTAAATAGATTTAATTTTTCTCTTCCATTGAAATCCAATCTATAGGATGTAAATAAATCTTTTTTGGTACCTATATCTTTTTTGGAAACACTAACAAATTTTAGATCAATATCTTCTACATCATCAATGTTTCTAACAATTAAAGCTAATTTCCATTCTAATTCTTTGCTACGAAGATTTTCTGGAATAGTATCTTCTTTGACTGAATTATTTTTATTTTGGCTAAATAAATTAGATATATTTTCTAAAATTTTCATAATTGAGATATAGGTTTTGTAATGAGAAGTTCAAATAAATTAACTTTTATCGAAAAGAGCTATTTAATTTTAATAACATTATTAGATTTAATTGAATTGTAACAAATTTGTATTATGTATTTATTTGAACGATTTGACTCTATTGCGGTTCACAAGCAGCTAAAAAGAGATACGTATAAAATTATCCTCCCATTAAGAGAAATGGTGAGGATTTTTTTTTGACTAAATGGAGAAAAATATGAACTTATGTGTTGTTACAAAAGGAACATTTACAAAAGATGATTATATGGAATTATATAATTACTTTAAAGAAGATATAGCTAAATACACAGATGGCTTTGATATGGCTTTTGTAAAAGATGGTCATGTTATTAGTATGGCAAATGTTACTGACCAAGATAAATTTTATGCTTTATTTGAAGATCCAAAATCAAAAGAATTTGATGCAAAATTTAATAGTACAGACACTGTGTACACTTTAGAGAAGCAAGAATATTAAATCCCACCTTGAGAAATTAAGAAGTCAGAAATTTTTTCTATTCCGTTATTATTTTTCATTTCACCGAAAACATAAGGTAACCCATTTCTGGCTTCCTTTACATCCTCTTCCATTTGATCAATATTTACATCGACATGAGGTGCTAAATCAACTTTATTAACTACCAACAAATCTGATTTTTTTATAGCTGGAGCTTTTTTTCTTGGAATGTCAGCTCCTTGGGCAACATCAATCATATAAATTGTTAAATCGACTAACTCTGGACTAAAAGTAGCTGCCAAATTATCACCGCCTGATTCAATAAGTATTAATTCTAAATCAGGAAATTTATTTTTCATTTCATCAACGGCTAGTAAATTAATTGAACAATCTTCTCGGATTGCCGTATGGGGACACCCACCTGTTTCAACGCCTTTAATTCTTTCCATAGGAAGAACTTGAGCTCTCATTAAATATTCTGCATCTTCAGTTGTATAAATATCATTTGATATTACTGCCATTGAAATTCTGTTTGATAAATGACGGCATAAAGCTTCTGTTAAGCTAGTTTTTCCTGTTCCTATTCCTCCACCTATACCAACTTTTAACGGACCATTTATATTGTTCATGTTAAATAAATCCTTGAATCTAAATTTTCATGTTTAATTGCAAAAATATCACCAATAAAAAAACTCGTTCCAATATCTTTAAGAGTTAGTTGATCGGATCTTTCTAAAAATCTTTGTATTTGATCAATAAAATTAACATTTAATATCTGACCCTCTTTTTGTGACATAGGAATATGCTTTACACAAACATTAATTAAGTTTGAAATATATGACTGGAGATAAAATTTAATTAAGTCATCAAATTTTATATTAAAATGAAGAGCTGCTTTGCTAATACAATAAACAAAAGATGTATTTTCTTCTAATACTAGCTCCCAACTATCTTTCATTATCTTTCGAAATGAATTACCCATATCAATCATTTCTATATGTCTTTCTTTTGAAGAAGCACTTGCTAGAATTAAGTCATTAATTTCTTCACCCACATACACAGACTTTAAAAAAATATAATCATTTCGAAGACTGCCATAAAATAATAATGCTTCTAAATATTCTCTAACATCATCTTTATTTTTAATTTTATTACCATCTATTAATGCCTCTAAACCATGTGAGTATGCATATGAACCAACAGGAAAAGACGAAGAAAACCAAATTTGTAATATTTGAAGAGGATCTTTTATTTTTTTCATTTTAGTGTTTATGACTATGAGTACGTCCCATACCGTAAGCTCCACCTTCAGGTTTAAATTTTTCAAAAACTTTTTTTACATTCCCGTGTAATTTTAAAATCATATCTAAAATTACAGCATCATCTTGAATAAGAATTCTTTTCTCTTCAATTTGACAAGGTAAATGCCTGTTGCCAATATGCCAAATAATATGTTTTAAATTATTACCTGTAATTTCAATCAAATTTTCTTCTTTTGAAACTACTTGAATTAAATTTCCATTTTCTAATTCGAAATAATGATCTTCATCCATACTGACTGTTTCTTCTAGATTAACTAAAAATTCCGTTCCATTATCTGTTGTTAATTTTTTTCGTCGTATAAATCGTTCTTCATAAGATAAAGTAATTTCATCTTGTATATTTTTACTAGCATCTTTGTGATCTATTATTTTAAAAGCTGTTTGCATAAAATTTAATACATGAAATAACGTTGAGCTAAAGGTAGTATTTTAGCAGGCTCACAGGTAATTAATTCTCCATCTGCCTTAACTTCATAAGTTTCTGGATTAACTTCTATATTTGGACAATAATCATTTAATACCATATCTTTTTTAGAAATTTTTCTAATATTTTTAACTGGCAATAAAGATTTGCTAATTCCAGAATTTTTGAATGAATTTTTATCTAAAGACGCTTTACTTACAAATGTTGCAGTAGATTTTTCTAATGATTTTCCAAAAGAAGAAAACATTGGTCGTGAATACACTGGTTGTGGTGTTGGAATAGAGGCATTAGGATCACCCATTTGCGAACAAGAAATACTTCCACCTTGCAAAACCATTTCAGGTTTAACACCAAAAAAAGCAGTATCCCAAATGACTATATCGGCACGTTTATTTTTTTCAATACTGCCAATATGATCGGAAATACCATGAGCAATGGCAGGATTAATTGTATATTTTGCAATATAACGTTTAACACGTAAATTATCATTATCACCCTGCTCTTCCTTTAATTGTCCCCGTTGAACTTTCATTTTATGTGCTGTTTGCCAAGTTCTAATAATAACCTCACCAACACGACCCATGGCCTGACTATCAGACGCAATAATTGAAAAAGCACCCATGTCATGCAGTATATCTTCTGCTGCAATTGTTTCTTTTCGAATTCGACTTTCAGCAAATGCCACATCTTCAGGTATTGATTTATCCAAGTGATGGCAAACCATTAACATATCTAAATGTTCTTCAACTGTATTAACTGTATAGGGTCTTGTTGGGTTAGTAGAAGAAGGAATAACATATTGTTCACCACAAACTTTTATAATATCCGGTGCATGACCACCACCAGCTCCTTCAGTATGAAATGCATGAATGGTTCTTCCATTGATTGCATTAATAGTACTTTCTACAAATCCACTTTCATTTAATGTATCTGTATGAATCATTACTTGAATGTCATGATCCTCAGCTACATTTAAACAATTGTCTATTGCTGCTGGGGTTGTACCCCAATCTTCATGTAATTTTAGTGAACTTGCACCAGCAATTACTTGTTCTTCAAGTGCTTTAGGCAATGAACTATTTCCTTTACCAGCAAAAGCCAAGTTCATAGAAAAAGCATCTGCTGATTGTATCATTCTTTCTATATGCCATGATCCAGGTGTAACTGTTGTAGCTAAAGTACCATGTGCAGGACCAGTTCCTCCTCCCAACATAGTTGTAATACCTGAATGAAGTGCATCATCTATTTGCTGTGGACAAATAAAATGTATATGACTGTCAAATCCGCCAGCTGTTATAATTTTGCCTTCACCAGCAATTATTTCTGTTCCAGGTCCAATAATAATATTTACATTGGGTTGTGTATCTGGATTACCTGCTTTTCCAATTTCATAAATTAATCCATCTTTAAGACCAATATCAGCTTTATAAATTCCATTTACATCTACTATTAAGGCATTTGTTATAACTGTATCTACAGCACCATCTTTACGAGATACTTGAGATTGTCCCATTCCATCTCGAATTACTTTTCCACCACCAAATTTTACTTCTTCTCCATAAGTTGTTAAATCTTTTTCCACTTCAATAAATAATTCAGTGTCAGCAAGTCTAACTTTATCACCAGTTGTGGGCCCATACATATCGGCATAAGCTTCTCTTTTTATTTTCTTCATTACAATTGACCCATTATCTTCTTATTAAAACCAAATATCTTCCTTTTTCCGGTTATTGGAATTAATTCTACATCTTTTGATTGACCGGGTTCAAACCGAACAGCTGTGCCAGATGGTATATCTAAACGCATACCATTTGATTTTTCTCTATTGAATTTTAAATATTCATTTGTTTCAGCAAAATGATAATGACTACCAACTTGAATTGGTCGATCTCCACTATTTGAAACTTTTAAAGTTATTGATTGTCTTTCAACATTTAAATGAATGTCACTAGTTTGTTTTGTTATTATTTCACCAGGTTTCATTATCTAATCGGTTTATGTACTGTTACTAATTTTGTTCCATCTGGAAATGTAGCTTCAACCTGTACTTCAGAAATCATGTCTGGAATACCATCCATACAATCTTCTTTTTTTACTACATGCGCTCCTGTTTCCATTAATTCTGATACCATTTTTCCATCTCTTGCACCTTCTATGACAAAATCTGTTATCAACGCTATAGCTTCTGGATAATTAAGTTTAACACCTCTTTCTAAACGTTTTCTGGCGACATTGGCCGCCATACTCACCATCAACTTATCTTTTTCTCTTGGTGTTAATTTCATTTATAGATCCCAACTTTTTGGTAGTTTATCATTTATTACATTTTTCATAATAAAATTTAGTGTTTTTTTTAAATCATAATTATCATCAGCTAAGCACCTAATTACAATCTTATCATCAAATTTTGACATTTCACAATAATGATTTTCTAAGTTTTTTGTTACTTTACTTAATTCAGACTCAAGTTGATGAATAATATCACCAAAAATTAAAATTGTTGATAAAGATGATTGATTATTAAAGGTATAATTGTTTTTAAAATTATCAATCGCTAAACCTTTTATATTAATTGTTTCAAAATGCTTTATTGTAGAAATCATAAAAATTTTCCATTGATCAGAAAAAGAAATATTTTTAATTTTTTCAGACATTGCTTTTCTTCCAAAAATCGTAGTTTCACAAAAAATTAAATTAGAATTGTTTGATAGATTAATATTTATACTTCTTCTTAATTTTGAATTATCAAATAAGATTAACTCTTTGGGCAACCAATACAAAGTTGAATTATTTAAATTGATATTTATATTTACTTTAGCAGGATCACCTATTCCTGAATAAATCTTTTCAGCGGCTTGCGTACAAATACTTAATTCAGAATTATGAATTGTAGCATTAATTTCAATATTATCGTTACAAGTAATTCCTCCTGCAGTGTTAATTAAAACTAATTCTTTATTATCATTATAATTATTTGGATTTAAAATTTTACAACAACCACTTTGAAAAAATTTTTTAAAATTATTATCAAATAACTCAATATTAATTTCCCCATTTGACCTTTGAAGTAATTTATCCATAATTATTCAATTAATTATAATCGAAACAAAATATATGAAAATGAATATTTGGCGTGCCCGGCATGATTCGAACATGCGACCCCCAGATTAGGAATCTGGTGCTCTATCCTACTGAGCTACGGGCACTCCTTTTTTAATTTTTATGATTTAATGTTACTTCACCAGTCTTTGTATCAACAACATCAAAAGTTTTTTCATTATTACTCATTCTTTTAGCTCTAGCTGCAGAAGCACGCTCCATTGCATCATTATCAGTATATAAAGATACAGCCATTACAGTTGTATCACTTGCACGAATTTGTAGTAATTGTTGTGCTTCAGGAAATTCACTTGGTGCTTTTGCTGAATAATCTTTAATAGATTCATCAGCATCTTCTTTAGATTTAAAGTTAATTGTTGTTATTCTTGCTACTGTCATTTTTCCTCCTTCATTTTATTCAATTATTTAACTGCTCCTTCAGTTAAACCAGATACAAAATATTTTCCAATAAATACAAATAATAATATCACTGGTAAACTTGCAAGAACAGCTCCAGATAATAAAAAACCCCAATCAATTTGATATTGACCAACAATTCCAGCTAGACCAACAGGTAAGGTTTTTAGATCATCGCCACTTATTAATATTGACGCAAAAAGATATTCTGTCCAAGAAATAATAAAGCAAAAAATTGCTACACTCGCTATACCTGGGGCAGCTAGAGGAACAATAATTCTAGAAATTACGATATATCTAGATGCGCCATCAATATATGCCGCCTCCTCTATCTCATTAGGAATTAATTTAAAGAAAGCTTTTAACATCCAAACCGCAAATGGAGTGGCAAATAAAACATTAACAACAATCAAAGCAAAATAACTGTTAAGTAGATTTACTTTTGCAAACAATAAATAAATAGGTACTAATAAAATTACTCCTGGAAAAGCATAAGTAACTAGAAGCGAGTATTCTACAAATTTATTTCCATAAAATTTAAGTTTATGTAAGCCATAAGCTGCTGATACAGATAAAATGATGGAAATTATCATAGAAGAAAATGAAACTATTAAACTATTTTTTAAATATATAAAAAAATCTGAGTTAAATAATATTTTATTATAATGCTCTAAAGTAAAAGATCTTGGAATAATAGTTGTAGATGTAGCAATAATTTCTTCAGGGCTTTTAAAAGATGATGTAATTATCCAAAAAAAAGGAAAGAAAAAAATAAGTATTATTAATAATAAAGATAAGCTTAAAAATATAAGTTTGATATTATTTTCTTTAATCATCTTCTTTTGGCGCCATGGATTTGATAAATATTATTGAGAATAGTAATAACAAAAAGCTAGTTACTATTGATAAGGTCGCAGCTTGACTAATTCTAAATTTAGTAAAAGCTGTTTCATAAATTAATAATGGTAAGGTAGTTGTAGCACTTGATGGTCCGCCCTTTGTGATTAACCATATAATGTCAAATATATTAAATGATAATAATGTACCAACTAGACCTAAAACAAAAAGAACACTTTTAAGGTTTGGAAATGTAATGAAAAGAAATTGTTGAACAAAATTCGCTCCATCAACTTTAGATGCATCATACATTTCTCTATTAATAGAATTAAGTCCAGAAAGAATAATTAATGCTAAAAAAGGACTCCAACGCCATGAGTTTATTAGAACTAAGCTTATAAAAGCTTTATTAGGAGAACTAAAGAAACCCGTTGCTTCATCTAATAATCCAATATCGATTAGAACAGAATTTATTACACCACTACTACTACTCAACATTAATTTCCAAATTACAACAACAACTACTGTTGGAATAATAAATGATAAGATAATCCAATTAGCCATAATTTTTTTACCAGGAAATTTATAATTAATAGTTAAGGCAATAGTGAACGCAAAAAATGTCTGACAGATTGCATTACCAATTATCCAATAGAAACTATTTAATGAAGCATTTAAAAATTTAGATTTACCAAATAGTTTTATGTAGTTATCAATACCTACAAATTTTCCTGATGTACCAATTATCTTGACATTAAATAAACTTAATTCAAATGCTATATAAATTGGAACTAAAATAATAAGAGAAATCCAAATGACTAATGGAGATACAAACAGCCAACCTTCAATATTATTTTTTTTCACAGAAATGACAGCACCTCTAAGAGAGGTGCTGAAAATGTTATAAATTATTCAATAGCTTCAGTCATTATTTCCATACCTTCACTAACTGCATCTTTTGCACTTTTGCCATCAATTAAAGTTAGTTGAAGAGTTTGAGCTAATAAATTCTGAGCTGATATAGATGATATGCTTGTAAAAGTATTACCATTAGTAAAACCAAATAGACTTCCTCTAGTTGAATTATCTAACATTGTTTCTACTTGTGATTTATATTTTACAACAACTGGATCATCCCAATAAGTTGAATCTTTACTTCCAGCTTCAGTTATTGGTAAAAATAATCCAGGCTCCATGTTAATAAATCTTCCATAGTTTCCAGGCTCCATTAAGAAACTTAAAAACTTTTTGGAAGCTTCCATTTTTGCTTCATCATCTGTCATAATCATTGCGGAATTAACATATGATACAGTTCCAGCTCTATGAGCTTTACCATTCGCATAAGGGATTTGGATAACACCTAAGTCGCTTGCGTCTCCGCCAGCTTGTGAATCATATGTGGAGATAACAGTGAACTGCAATATCATTGCACAGCCTTTACTTGCAAAACAAGCTTCTGCTTCACCCCAAGTCCAGTTTGCAGCATCAGGAGCTGAATATTGATATAGTTCTTTATAAACATCATATGCTGCTACAGTTTGAGGATTATCAAATCTCAAAGTACCATCAGAATTATAAATTTCTTCCGCACCTGAATTAACCATGAAACTATAGATTGTTTGATCGGTATAAAGTTGCTTGTTGCCAGGAAGACCTATTCCATAAACTCCATCTTTAGTCAGAGCTTTAGCAGCTTTCTTTAAATCAGACCAAGTTTTTGGTGGCTCAATTCCAGCAGCTTCAAAATCACTTTTTCTATACCATAGTGATAAACCCATGTTCCATAAAGGAACAGCCCAAGTATGACCATTATAAGTATATTGATCGAGTGCTTTTTGGTAAAAACCATATTTTGAATCTAACTCTGCAACAAAATCCTCAACGGGTTGTGCTGCACCCATATCAGCGAGTATAGGTGTAAAATCTGGAATACCAACTAATATTTCTGGTGCAGTTCCAGCAGCAACTGATGCAGGAGCTTTAGCGTAAATCTCACCCCAGTTTTGAACTTCTTGTGTTACATTAATATCTGGATTAGCAGAATTAAATTCATCTATTAATGTTTGAATTCTATCTACTCTATGTGGAACACCTTCCATATGCCAAAAAGTAACATTTGTTACAGCATAAGCATTCAAAGAAAATAGAACTGTAATAAAAATTAATAAAATTTTATTCATTTTTCCTCACTTAATTTATGATTAATATTTTAATATCAATCTACTAACATTATCAACTAAATTTGAGACTTTCACCAAATATTATTCAATGACTCTCTTAATTTTTTATATTTTTGATATTTATTATTAAGATATTTGGATTGTTTTCTTTGGGGTGTGTAAATATGACCAATATTTTGGTGATCATTAATTAAATTTTTTAAATCTTTTTTACGCAAGCAACTATCAATTAAGAATGAAATACCTAGCGCACCTAGTTCGGAATTAGTTAAAATTTTAACTTTAATATTTAAAACATTTGAAATTAATTGTGGTAAAATTTTACTTTTTGATGCACCTCCTGCAAGATAAAGACTGTCCTTAGTTTTAATTTTATTCGCATAACAATCCTTAATAGATAATGCTAAACCTTCATAACAAGCAGTCATAACATCAAAATTATTATGATGTGGTAAAATGCCAAAAATTTCAGCTTTAGAATTTAAATTCACAAATGGAGATATTGATCCTCCATAATTTATATAAGGTAGAAATATCAATGAATTTTCTGGATATTTAAAAGTTAAATATTTTTTTTCAAAATTATTAATTATTTTAATTTTTTCTGTATACTTTTTTGGATTTTTGTAAAAATTATCAATGACCCAATCAATATTAGTTGTACCTGCAACATTTATTTTAGTTTCTAACCATGTATTATTTAAAGAAGCAAAAAATAAACCTGAACCATCTTGAGAAATTTTCGAATTATTTTTAACTATGATATTATGACATGTAGTTCCAATAATACTTATTTTTTTGTTATGATTAATTCCACCAGCGCCTAGAATAGAGGCTATTACATCACCACATCCTATAATGACTGGAGTACCAACTTTTAAACTTGTTAATTTTGATGCACTCTTAGTAACGTATCCTCCTAATTCATTTGATTTTTTTATTTCTGGGAAAAGTTTAAAATATTTAGTACTTAAGTTAAAAATTTTGAAGATTTTTTTTGATAATTTTTTATTTTTTATATCTCCTGGGTATACTGAAACTTCTGTTTCATCATTATTTATATTCCCTGTTAATTTAAATCTTAACCAATCTTTACAAGTTAAGATGTATTTAATTTTCTTTAAATTTTCACTTTCAAATTTTGTCATCCACTTTAGGATAGGTATAGTACAGCCATATTGTGTGATAGAGCCTGTAATTTTATAAATTTGATCAAATATTTTTTTATTAGTGAAAATTTTTTGACTTCTTGTGTCATTCCACAAAATTGCATTTCTTACTGGTTTATTTTTATTATTAATAGACCAAAACCCAACCATATTTCCAGTTATGCCTAAACCAACAATTGACTGTGACTGAATTTTAGATTTTTTTATTAAAAGTTTAATACATTTTGCGGTAAGTGACCAAAATTTTTCCATTTCAATTTCAGATTTACCAAACTTATCAGTTAATACTGGGTTTTTAACACTATAAGAATTTATGTGTTTGAAATTTGTATTGAAAATTACAGTCTTTATTACTGAAGTCCCAGCATCAATTGCAATATAATATTTCAAAAGTTATCTCTTATATTTACAACCACGAGTAGCCAACACAAACTAAAGCTATAATTAAAAAAAAATTCATAACTCTTTTTCTATTTTTAATCTGTTGATCATTTAGTTCTTTATTTCTAGAGAGATAATATACGTAACATCCAATTGCAAAAGCTACAAA
>CABYKC010000016.1 GCA_902519435.1 uncultured Alphaproteobacteria bacterium | reverse complement strand
GGTGAAAAAGACAGTGATGCTGTCTAATTTTGCTTTACTTTTATTTAAAAGCAAGTAATTAATCTATAATCGTTCAACTCTTTTTGAGTCGGAAGTAGGCATTGTGCCGAAGGAACGCATGCAAAAGTTATAAATCGTTCAACCTATTTATAGGTCGGAAGTAAGTCTAAGGCTGAAGGAACGCGCATCAAAAGCAGATTTCATAACTAGAGCATGATTTAACCGGGTAACGCTGGATAGCATACCCTTTTGTTGAAGTAAGGAGATAGATATGAAATTAAAAAGCTCGACTCCAAAAGATTTAATGTCTGAAATAAAAGATATGGACATTAAAATGGTTGATATGCGCTTTACTGATATACCAGGAACAACTCAACATTTTACAATACCAATTAAATTTTTAGACGAAGATATATTTTCTGATGGACTTGGTTTTGATGGATCTTCAGTAAGAGGTTTCCAAGAAATTCAAGACAGTGATATGATTGTTTTGCCAGATGCAACAACAGCTTATATTGATCCATTTTTTTCGGAAAAAACTTTGGCATTACATTGCAATATTAAAGATCCTGTAACTTTGGTTGATTATAGTCGTGACCCAAGAAATATTGCTAAAAAAGCTGAAGCATATTTGAAATCATCTGGTATTGGCGATACAGCATTTTTTGGACCAGAAGCAGAATTTTTTGTGTTTAATAACGTTCAGTTTGATTCAGGATCAAACTTTGCATTTCATGAAGTTGATTCTGTTGAAGGTACTTGGAATAGTGGTGCAGATGAAAATCCAAACTTAGGTCACAAACCAAGACATAAAGAAGGGTATTTTCCTTTACCGCCAGTTGATACACTTCAAGATGTAAGAACTGAAATGGTAATGACAATGCAAGACATTGGTCTTACAGTTGAAGCACATCACCATGAAGTTGCAACAGGTGGACAATGTGAAATTGATTTAGAATTTTCGCCTTTACTAAAAATGGCTGATGATATGATGAAATATAAGTACGTTGTTAAAAATGTTGCTAGACAACATGGAATGACAGCTACATTTATGCCTAAACCTTTATTCGAAGATAATGGTTCAGGTATGCACGTTCATCAAAGTGTTTGGAAAGACGGTGACACGTTAATGTATAAAGAGGGTAACTATGCTAACCTAAGTGATTTAGCTCTAAATTATATTGGCGGTATACTTAAACATGCACCTGCTCTTTTAGCTTTTTGTGCTCCTACTACTAATTCTTATAAAAGATTGGTCCCAGGCTTTGAGGCTCCAGTGAACATTGTTTACTCTCAAAGAAATAGAACTGCATCTGTTAGAATTCCTGCTTATTCTCAAAGCCCTAAAGCAAAAAGAATGGAATTTAGATGTCCAGATCCAAGTGCAAATCCATACTTAGCATTCTCAGCAATGTTAATGGCAGGATTAGATGGAATTAAAAATAAAATTAATCCTGGTGATCCAACAGATATAAATCTCTATGCTGCTAGCGATGAAGTTTTGTCTAAAATTCAATCTACGCCTGGATCTTTAGCTGAATCTCTTGAAGCTCTTGAGAAAGATCATGCATTTTTATTAGAGGGTGATGTATTCACCAAAGATGTAATTGAAACTTATATTAGCTATAAAAAAGAGAGTGAGGTTGACCCTATTAATATTAGACCTCATCCACACGAGTTTAAATTATACTACGACGTGTAGAATTATACTTGTCTCTATAAAAAAAACCGCCTTAGGGCGGTTTTTTTTATGTTTTTAGAACAACACTTTTGATAAGAAATATTTGTGGCTAAAAAATCTACTTATAATGCCAAAGATATTGAAGTACTTGAGGGTCTTGAGCCAGTTCGTAAAAGACCGGGTATGTATATTGGAAGCACAAATCAAGATGGTCTTCATCATTTAGTTAACGAAGTACTAGATAACAGTATAGATGAAGTTTTAGCTGGTCACGCGACCGATATAAGTTTTCAATATAAAAAAGATGGTTCGATAAAAATAAAAGATAATGGAAGAGGTATTCCTATTGATTTTCATCCAAAATATAAAAATAAAAGAGCGCTTGAAGTAGTTTTAACTACACTTCACGCAGGTGGTAAATTTAACAGTAATGCTTACAAGACTTCTGGTGGATTACACGGGGTTGGTATTTCTGTTGTAAATGCATTAAGCTCTTTATTACAAGTTCAGGTATTCAAAGATGGAAAAGTGTATAGACAAGATTACTCAAAAGGAAAAGTTAAGACAAAAATAAAAATTGAAAAATGTAGCAAAAAATTAAAAGGTACAGAAATTTCTTTTATCCCAGATGAAAGCATATTTGAAGAAACACAATTTGTTCCAAAAAAATTATATAATTTTATAAATATGAAATCAGTATTAGTTGGAGGCACAACTATCAACTTTGAAATTGATAAAGAATTAGTAAAAGATAAAACCCCTAACAAAAAAAGTTTTTTTTATAAAAAAGGAATTGAAGATTATTTTCAATTAGAATACGCAAACAAATCTAAATTATTTGAAAAAAATTTTTTATTAAAATCAAAAATTAAAGATAATGAAAATTTTGAAACTTTAATTTCATTTAATACAAATGAAAATTCAAGTTTTATGTCATATTGTAACACTATTGAAACACCAGATGGTGGCTCTCATGAAAATGGTATTCGTAATGGAATTCTAAAAGCCATAAAACTTTATGGCCAAAAAAATCAATTCTCAAAAATTAGTAATATTAATCACAGTGATATTTTTGATTACTCTAACGTTATTATTTCAATCTTTATAAATGATCCAAGTTTTGAAGGTCAAACTAAAAAGAGAATAATAATGCCAAATTTACAAAAAGAAATTGAAACAAAAACACAACAAGAATTTTTATTATGGTTAAATGCTAATAAGAAAATTTCAAAAATACTTTTAGATAATTTAATTGAAAGAGCTCTTCAAAGAACTGATTTATCAAAAATTAAAGAGTTAGATAGAAAAAGTATTAAAGAAAGAAATCGTCTTCCAGGTAAATTAGTAGATTGTTCGAGTAAATCAATAAAAGATTCTGAAATATTTATTGTTGAAGGTGACAGTGCTGGAGGTTCTGCTAAGCAAGCAAGAAATAGAGAATTTCAAGCAATACTTCCTTTAAGGGGTAAAATATTAAATGTTTATAATGTCGGGCTATCTAAAATTGCTGATAACAATGAAATACAAAATCTTATTCAATCTTTAGGTTGTGGTATTGGAAAAAACTTTGAAATTTCAAAACTTCGATATGAGAAAATAATTTTAATGACTGATGCGGACGTAGATGGTTCACATATTGCAACTCTACTTATTACTTTTTTTTATAAATATATGAAAAGTTTAATTGATGAAAATAAACTATATCTAGCAATGCCTCCTTTATTTAAAATTTATAACAAAAATAAATCTTTTTACGCATATGATGAAAAAGAGAAAGATAAATTAATTGAAAAAGAATTTAAATCTGAAAATTATAACATTACAAGATTTAAAGGTTTGGGTGAAATGCCTGCTGATCAATTGAAAGAGACTACAATGGATCAAAACAAAAGAAATCTAATATTGATTAACTCTGAAAAAGCTAAGAAAAATATAAAGAATACCGAAAGTTTATTCGAAACTCTGATGGGGAAACAAGCAGAGTTACGTTTTAAATTTATTCAAAATAATGCTAACTTCATTAAAAATTTAGACGTCTAATTTATGAAAAAATATTTTTTGGTAATAGATCAAGGAACAACAAGTTCAAGAATTGTACTGTATAATAAAAAATTTGAAATATTCGATATTGTCCAAAAAGAATTTAAACAATATTTTCCCAATGAAGGATGGGTAGAACATAATGCAACAGAAATTTGGGATGATGTTAGAAATTTAATTTCAAAAATATTAAGAAAAAATAAGTTAAATTCAAAAAATATAATTTCAATTGGAATTACTAATCAAAGAGAGACAACAGTTTTGTGGAATAAGAAAACTGGGAAACCAGTTTACAGAGCAATAGTCTGGCAAGATAGAAGAACAGCTAATCTTTGTGAAAATTTAAAAAGAAAAGGTATTGATAAAAAAATTCAAAAAATAACTGGTCTAGAGCTTGATCCATATTTTTCAGCTACTAAAATTAAATGGATTATTGATAATGTTAAGGAAGTAAATAAGAATTTAAAAAATAATAATTTACTTTTTGGAACAATAGACACCTGGCTATTATGGAAATTAACCAAGGGAAAATCTCACCTAACAGATATATCAAATGCCTCAAGAACCATGATTTTTGATTCTCAAAAAGAGCAGTGGTCTGACAAAATTTTAAAAATATTTAATATTCCAAAAAATATCTTACCAACTGTAGTTGAAAATGCATATGATTTTGGCTCTACTAAATTATTTGGTGACTCAATACCAATTGGAGGCATGGCTGGAGACCAACAGTCAGCAACAATTGGTCAAGCTTGTTTTAAAAAAGGGCAATCAAAAAGTACATATGGTACAGGCTGTTTTCTCCTTATGAATATTGGAGAAAAATTTAAATTATCTAAAAATAGATTACTAACAACTGTTGCTTTTAAAATAAATGGTAAAAAAATGTTTTGCTATGAAGGAAGTATTTTTGTAGCAGGCTCTGCCATACAATGGCTTCGCGATAATTTAAAATTTATAAAAGATTCTAGTGAAACTGATAAATTGTATAAAAAAGCTAATAAAGATGAAAGTTTATTTTTTGTACCAGCCTTAACTGGACTTGGCGCTCCATATTGGAACCCTAATGCAAGAGGAACATTTTTTGGCATCACAAGAAATACGTCTAAAGAAAATATCATCAAAGCAACTTTGGACAGCCTATCTTTTCAAACTTATGAATTAATTGAGTGTATGGAAAAAGATTCTAAGACAAAGATTAGTGAAATAAGAGTTGATGGAGGTATGGTTAAAAATAATAGCTTTCTACAAAGTTTAGCAAATATTTCTCAAATTAAAATTATTAGACCAAGTAATGTTGAGACTACTTCACTTGGCGCAGCATATCTTGCAGCAATTCAATCTGGATATTTAAAAAATACAAGCCAAATAAGTAAATTTTGGAAAAAAGATAAAACAGTAAAAGCAAATATTAACAAATCCATTTCAACTTCTAGTATTATTAAGTGGAAATCAATTATAAATGTAGTCAATAATTTTTATTAAGATTTAACCAATTATAAAGTTCTAAAGAATGGATTTCTTCATCAACTATATCTTCATATATATGTAATTCTTTTTTCTCAAGATTATCAGGATTTTGTAAAATCATTTTTTCGTTGTCAAATTCTGATAAATTTTCATATACTTTTTGTTCCAACAAAATATCTTTTCTCATTTCCATAAGTCCAGCCATCCATTTTGAATTAAATTCTGGATGGTATTGCACTGCCCAAACACTTGATTGATTTACTTCAAAGCTTATAGATTGGAATTGACTGATCTTATTTGAGGCTAATACCTTAGTTTCTTTTGGAAGCTTTTCTGCTTCATCATAATGCCAACATAGTGCATTAAATGATTTTTTTTTGTTTTTATACATGGGATGAATTTCACCATCTTGATTTAATGTAATATTTTTAGCTAAAACTGCTTCAAGGCCATTTGGATTTTTTCTTACTTTACCTCCTGCGGCAGTTACTAAAACCTGAAGCCCCCAACAACTTCCAAATATTTTATTCTTTTTTTTAAATAATTCTTTAGCTAAATCTATTTGATTAGTTATGGATTTTGTCATGTTATATATATTAAGTAAGCTTCCTGTCCAAGCAACCGCTTCGAAATCGTCAAGACTTAGGCCTAAAGGAAGATAATTATTATGAACAGCAGGATGAATTGTTGTAATATTGATAGTTGAACTAGAATATTTTTTTAAGATTTTTTCATATACTTGAAATTGAGTATCCATACCCAATTTTGTATATCGATCAGAAGCTTCTTTTTCATTTCCATCGACTAATAATATGTTCATATTTATCTTTATTTTTCATCTATCATGAAATATGTAAAACTTCATGAAAATTAAACTTGGTATCGCGCCTATTGCCTGGAGCAATGATGATATGCCAGAACTAGGAGGTGATACTCCTATTGAAAAATGTTTAGAGGATGCAAGCACATCTGGATTTTCAGGCATTGAATTAGGTGGAAAATTTCCGAGAAATCCTGGAATAACAAAATATCTTTTAGAAAAATTTAATTTAAAAATGCCAGGTGGTTGGTATGGCGCAATGCTTAGAGAAAGAAGTACAAAAGAAGAATGGATAGCACTTCAAGATCATTTAAATTTATTAAAGTTAATTAATGCAGATGTTTTTGTTTTTGCTGATGTATCTGGATCAATCCAAGGCGATCAATCAAAAGCTCTTAGTAAAAGACCAATACTTGAAAAAGATGAATGGGATAGCTATTGCAAAAAAATCAGTGAATTATCTGATATGCTAATGGATGAAGGAATGCCAATGTCGTATCATGAGCATATGGGAACTATTATACAGTCCGAGGAAGATGTAGATCGATTTATGGATATGACTAATCAAAATACATTTTTGCTTTACGATACTGGACACTTAATGTTTGCCGAAGCAAATTATGAAAGAGTATTAAAAAATTATATTTCTCGAATTAACCATGTACATTGTAAAGATATTAGAAAAGATGTTTATTTAAAATCTATTAAAGATGACTTAAGCTTTAGAGAGTCTTTTTTAGATGGTGTTTTCACTGTTCCTGGAGATGGATGCATCGATTATGAACCATTAATTAAAATATTATTTGGAGAAAAGTATCAAAAATGGCTAATAATTGAAGCTGAACAGGATCCTAAAAAAGCTAACCCACTTGAATATGCTAAAATTGGATATAATTACCTTTCATCTACATTAAAAAAAAATGGTTACACGCTTTAAAATTATAATCATAGTACTATCATTGATTACGCCTACTATTTTGATGGGTCATAAAGTAACTTTAGAAGATAAATCTCTTGAAGAAATCGTTAATAATAGAATGGCTTTAATGCAAAAAGTTAAAAGCACGTCATCTCAAATATTTAGATTGTTAAAAACTAATGATTATGAAGCAATTCTTGAATTAAACGAAACTTTGTTTCACGCAGCATCGGATTTTAAAGATCACTATCCTGAAGGGAGTCAGCATAAAGGAGCTAGCGAAGAAATATGGAATGATAGAGAAACTTTTAATGAATTAAACGATAAGTTTGTTAGTGATATTGAAATGATTTCACTAAGTGCTGAATTAGAAGATAGTGAAATGTTAAATGATGCTTTTAAAGTAATGTCAGCAAATTGTGGGGCATGTCACAAAAAGTTTAGAAATTAATTATTTAATCTTAAGTGTGGATTATATTTCCATTCTAAATATTTAACAAATTGTACCATTAAAAAATTTAAAAATAGATAAAGTATACCTGCAGCAATAAATGCTTCTACTGGTGCAAATGTTTTAGCCATTATCTTTCTAGCGATACCTGTCATTTCCATGTAGGTTGTAAGACTAACTAAAGAGGTTGCTTTAACCATTAGTATTAATTCATTACCGTAAGATGGTAATACTTTTCGTATAGCTATAGGTAATATAATTTTTCTTAAAAGTAAAAATTTTCCAAATCCTAGTGACAAACCAGATTCAACCTGACTTTTCTCAATTGATTGAATGCCACCGCGAAATATTTCTGCTCCATATGCAACAGTATTAATTGTAAGTGCTATTACCCCACACCAAAAAGGTTCTTTCAATGCATACCACAAAAAACTTTCTCGAATAAATTTTACAGAACCTAAACCGAAATAAATTAAATATATTTGAACAAGTAGAGGGGTTCCTCTAATGACAAAAATATAACTAGCAATTGTTCTTGATATTAATGTAATTTTAGAAACTCTTCCCAGAGCAAATAATAATGCTAAAACAAAACCAAGTGGTAGTGAAATTAATAATAATAAAATTGTATTATCTAAGCCAGATAGGACCAAAAAGAAATTTTTATAAATAAGAGAATTTTGAATACTATTTAAAAATTCAATCATGTAGAAAATCCTTTTGAATAATTTACTTCTAGCGTTTTAAAAACCCTGCCAGAAATTGTTGTTAAACATAAATACAATATTGCGGCTGTTATTAAGAAAGTTAAAGGTGAATGCTCAACGTTAGAAGATATTCTAGATTGACGCATAATTTCAACAAGACCAGTTACAGAAATGAGGGAAGTATCTTTAAGAGTTATTTGCCATACATTCCCTATTCCTGGTAAAGCATGTCTTATAACTTGAGGTGAAATAACTTTAAAAAAAATACTAAATTTATTCATACCCAGTGCTCTTGCAGCTTCTATTTGGCCCTTAGATATAGCCAAATAAGAAGCTCTTAAAACTTCACTGGAATATGTAGCTGATATTATTGCGATAGCAATTGTCGCAATTGTAAGTGCATTTAGTTCTATATATTTATTATATCCAAATACTTTAGCTATACTCATCACAACAGCATTGCCGCCAAAAAAAATTAAATAAATAACCAATAATTCTGGAACACCTCTTATTACTGTCGTATAAAAATTTGCAATAAATCTTGTTATTCTGTTTTGTATTATCTTTGCCCAAACTGTAATAATTGCTAAAAAAAGACCCAACCCCATTGATAAAATACTTACTAGTAGAGTCATGAATGTTGCAATAAGAAATTCATCGCCCCACCCTGCATCTCCAAATACAAGCTTATCAAATTTAAACATATAAAAGTGAACAAGTAATGATGAAAAATATACTTGTCTACCTTCTAATATATATTAAATTTTAAATCAGAACTTTTTCTATTTCTTCAATCACTCTAGAGACGGGTATTTTATTGATATTTTTTGAGTTAAAATCACTTGAAGATATAGAAAATAGATTTGGATTTTCAGGAGTAAATTTTGTAGAATCTTTTGGACCAAAGAGTTTAATTAATGGGCAATATCCAGTGGACAACATATGACTAACACCACTATCGTTCGATATGGCTAATTGTAAATATTTGGTGGTAGCCATAATAATTTCTATATTTTGAAATCCAGTAATATGATCCTCAATAAATATTGAGTAAGGATAAAAATTTTTTAATTTTTCTTTTAAATATAGTTCGTCTGGTCCAATAAAAAAAACTATAGTCTTATTATTTCCTTCAAGATAATTACATAACTCGATGTATTTCTCTAATGGCCAAATCTTATTTTTTTCTCCTGCTCCAGGAGCTATTCCAATATAACTTTTATCTTTTGATAAAATTTTACTTATTAATAATTTAAGATTTTTATTGATTGGAATTTGAAAATTAGTTTTTGTATTTTTAATTGCAATTAAATCTAGTAAATCTAAAATATAATCTAAATAGTATTTTCTTTTCTTTATTTTTTTAATTTTTTTATTAGAAAAGAAACCATTTGCAGATCCTGAAATAAAATTTTTATGTTTTATTCTTTTTAATGCTACAGTTCTTATTACTGATTTTTGTGTATCTAATATATAATCAAAAAATTCATCTTCTAGTTTATATCTTTTTGATATTTTATTCCAAAATAATGGACTAAGATTTGCTTGTTCAAGAATCTTATCAATATAATTGCATGCAATGAATTCAAGGGTACTCGAATAAACAGTTTTTCCGCTATTAGTTAACCAATATAATTTATAATCTGGAAGTCTTGATTTAATTTCATGAAGAAGTTGTAATTTTATTATTCCATCACCAATTTTTTCACCATTTGAAAAGATTAAAATTTTTTTGCACATATTACATTACTTTAACACAAATTTTATAAGAATCTAATTTTGAAGAATTAATAGACAGAATTTTAATATAAATTAAAGAAAATAGTAGAGCTAAAGGACTGATTCACACCACAAGAATGAGAAATTTAAGTCTAAATGAAAACATTTTAATATTCAGTTTGTATATTTTGAATGCAGGAACATGATTAATATAATATAAATTATTTTATACATGCCAACTTTTCATAAGATATTATTTATTGGTTTAAGTTATAGATTATTAATATTTATTTTACTTATTTTTTTTCCATTTAATCACGAACTATTTGGATCATTATCACCTCTATCATATCATTCCTTTGCAGATTTAGATTTTTATTATAATTTTGGAGAAAAGAAGTTTTATATATTAAATTTTTTGTCTACTTATAAGGATATTTTTTTATTCAATTTTTTAAATATTGACAATAGATTTCCAGGTCCGTTATTTCCATTAATTTTATCAATGACATTATATGATAAAAATTTTACGTTATTATTATCTTTATTAATATTTAGTTCAGAAATTATTGCGTATATAATTTGGTCATCAAAAAAGTTTATTAATAATAATCTTTCTCTTTTATTTTTTTCTTTAATGCCGATACCTTTATACTTTGGTTTTATGCATTCTACAGATGCAATTTTTTATTTATTTTTTACATTTTTATATTTTGAGATCACTGGAAAAAAAAGATTTAAAGTAATATGTATTATTTTATTACTTATTATTGCTTTAAGGCCAAATTCAGCATTAGTTTTGTTAGCAACTTTAATATATTTTTGTCTAAATAAGGAAATTTTTTATATATTAATTACAACAATTATTTTTCTCATTATATCAGTAATTTATTATAGTCCATATTTTTTTTATGAGATGGAATTATTAAATACTAGTAGTGTGGAAAATTATGATAATTATGATTATAATTTTATTTTAATTAATAGTTTCATCTATATAAAAAAAATTTTTTATCTTTTAGGCTTTATTCCTTCTGATAGTGGAAATATATATTTTTATTTATTAAGATGTTTATGTGGTTTTGTATTTAGTATTGGACTGCTTCATTTGTTATATAAGCGTGATAGCAAAATAGATTTGGTTTTTGTTTTATTTTTCGTTTTTGGTACTGCTACACTTTTTTTCCCGGCTTATAGATATATTTTGCCAATCACCCCTATTTTAATTTATTATTTTTGTAGTTTAATTTTTAAAAAATTTATATTTTAAAAAAACTTTAAATATAGAAAGGGTATCAAATAATTTATTAAAATGTGAAGTATATTTAAACTCAAAGTACACTGTATCAATTTTAATTTTTTGAAAAGTATTATGATTCTTAAATAACTGAAATAATGAAACTAATTCAAAATCAAATTTGTTTTCTTTAATTTTTAATAAAATATTATAATGCTTATAATTTATACATCGTAATCCACACTGAGTATCATATAAATTAAGTTTAGTAATATTATTAAATACATAACTTGAAAAAATATTAGAGAATTTATTAAGGAAAGGAGCATCTTCGAAATTTCTTTCACCGATAATAAAATTATTTTTATTTTCTCTACTTAATCTGTAAATATTAAATATATCTTTTGGTGTGTGTTGGCCATCACCATCGGCAAAAATCATAGAACGAATTTTATTTTGTATGGCATAATTTATTGAAAATTTAATTGATGCCCCTTTCCCTTTTTGCAGGTTATTATGTATAATAATACATCCTAATTTATTTATATTTTTAAATAGACTGTAAGTTTTCTTTTCATCAGAATAATCATCAATAATAATTATGTCAGAAACCTTAATTTGATAATTTTTAGTAAGACTAATTAATAATTTTAGTAGTTCATTATTGGGGTTACATACTGGAATAAATATCATCAAAATTGTTTTTAATTATATTCTTAGAAATTATGATTTCAAGTTTCTATATTAAAGTTAATAATATATGTGTATAAAATGTAAGATTACAGAATACCAGAAGTAAAAAGCTGATCTGCAAACTACCTAACATATGCCACTTTTCAGCTGTTAAGTTTTGAAAATAATTAAACAAAAATATTATATCCTTTTCGTCTAACTATAACTTAGTAACTAGTTTTAATTTATTTTTTTTATTTATAGTAAATGTCATTCTTCCTTACCTTATTGAAAGTAGAAACAGTGTATAAACAATTTAAGGGAGCACGATCACTAAAAAATGGTGCCCAAGGGCGGAATCGAACCACCGACACGAGGATTTTCAGTCCTCTGCTCTACCAACTGAGCTACCTGGGCACAAGACATCAGATAAAGTATTTATAATTAAATTCAATTAAAAATAGGATAATTAATCAGATTTTATTTGTAGCCCATGTTCATCAGTAAGCCATTTCATCAAATCAAGACTGGCGCATTTTTTTGAACAAAAAGGTA
Source organism: uncultured Alphaproteobacteria bacterium (assembly GCA_902519435.1). The sequence goes on along the minus strand of CABYKC010000016.1, from coordinate 3,206 downwards.
TAAACGGTTCCTTAGAAACCTTTTTACATGTTGGGCATTTAGATTTTTTTTTTAAAGAAATGACATTATTTTTTTTTGATTTTTTTATTTCCATCTAAAAGTAATTCTGCCTTTTGTTAAATCATAAGGTGTCATTTCTACTGTAACTTTATCACCAGCTAAAACTCTTATTCTGTTTTTTCTCATTTTACCTGATGAGTGAGCTAGAATTTCATGATCATTCTCTAATTTTACTTTAAACATTGCATTTGGAAGAAGTTCTAAGACAACTCCTTGAAATTCAATCGATCCTTCTTTTGGCATATTTTTTAATATCTTATATTAAAAATTATTTCTTTTGTCTAATTTTTACTGATAATTTATGTCCATCTAAACCTTCAAGTCCAGACATTTTTTGTGTATCTTCTGAAAGATTATTAAAAGATTTTTTATTCATCTCAACTACAGAGCTTCTCTTCATAAAATCTAAAACACCTAGCCCTGATGAAAATTTTGCTGCTCCTGATGTCGGCAACACATGATTAGTTCCTACAATATAATCACCAAAAGCTTCTACAGAATACTCGCCTAAAAAGATACCCCCCGCATTATTTATTTGTGATAATAACTTTGTATAATCAGAAATATGTATATGTAAATGTTCTGGTGCAATAAAATTTATAATTTCTGATGCAAGTTCTATATTGTCAACCAAAACTATAATGCCATTATTTTTAAAACTTTTCTCAATTATTTTCTTTTTTGGTAAATCTTTCTTAATTTTATTAATTGAACTTAAGACTTTAGTTACAAAATCTTTATTATCTGTAATTAAAATTGACTGTGCATTTTCATCATGTTCTGCTTGAGCTATTAGATCTGAAGCTACCCAATCTGGATTATTATTATTGTTTGCAACAACTATTATCTCAGATGGTCCTGCTAGTAAATCTATACCTACTTTTCCATATAATTGTTTTTTTGCTTCTGCTACATAAGCATTACCGGGTCCAAATATTTTATTTACTGGCTTAATAGTTTTAGTGCCAAAGGTTAGTGCACTTATAGCTTGAGCTCCTCCTACAAAATATGTTTCTTTAATACCTAATTCCTTAATTAATTTTATAAAATTTGGATTAATTGATTTATTTGGTGGTGTAATACAAACAATTCTTTTTACTCCAGCTATGATTGCAGGCACTGCGTTCATAATTAAAGATGAAGGATAAAAAGCCTTTCCTCCAGGTACGTACAAACCAACTGAATCAATAGGCTTCCATACAGATTTTAATGTTGCACCATTATTAGTAAAGACAATATTTTTAGGTAATTGTTGTTTATGAAATAATGAAATATTTTTTATAGCTTTTTTAAAACTATTAAATATTTGTGGCTCAACTTTAGATTGAATTTTTATTTTAGATAAATCTAAACTAAGATCATTTTTACTAATTTTAACTTTATCAAATTTTGCAGCGTATTTAATTAAAGATTTATCACCATTTCTTTTTACATCATTAATAATTTTTTTTACATCAACTTGAATTGTTTTACTTGAAAATGAATTTCTTTTTTCAATCTTTGTCTGAAATTGATTATAAAAGTTTTTGTTAAATTTTATTATTTTCATTTTACAAAAGTACCTATTTCAGAAATAATTTTTGAAACCTCATTCATATTTGTCTTATAAGCTGATCTATTAACAATTAATTTAGATTGAATTTTCATTATTTCTTCAATTTCAGTCAAACCATTTTCTTTTAATGTTTTTCCTGTAGAAACTAAATCTACAATTCTCCTACACATATTTAAAGAGGGAGCTAATTCCATTGAACCACTCAGTTTGATAATTTCTACTTGTATTCCCTTATTATAAAAAAATTTTTTAGTAATATTTGGGTATTTAGTAGCAATTCTTATGTTGCTCCAGGTTTCAGGATCCTCTTTTTTTAATAAAGATTTCAGAGCAGCTACAGAAATTCGACAATGACCTATATTTAAATCAAGCGGAGCATATATTTCTGAGTAATCAAATTCGTTAATTACATCCTCACCAGCTATTCCTATTTGCGCAGCTCCAAATGCAACAAATGTACATGCATCAAAGGCTCTTACTTTGATATACTCAATGTTTCTTTTTTTAGATTTAAAAGTTAACTTTCTTGTATCTTTGTCAAATAGTAAAGGATCAGGGGCAAAACTTGTTTTAAGTAACAAATTTTTACATTCTTTTGTTATTCTTCCTCTTGGTACTGCAATAACTATTTTGCTCATAAATTGCAGGCTTTTTATATTGTGATTAAAGAAAAAACTAGAAAAAGTTAGTGTTTCTGTCTTTTTATTTTTACTCCCAAACTACCTAATGTTTTTTCAATATTTTCATAGCCTCTATCAAGATGATAGACACGATTTAATGTTGTTTGACCATTTGCATTCATAGCGGCTAACACTAAACTTATACTAGCTCGTAAATCACTAGCCATTACCTGCGCTCCTTTAAATGTTTGATTACCTATAATTGTAGCAGTATCTTTTTCTACTGTAATATTTGCGCCTAATCTATTCAGTTCAGGAACATGCATAAATCTATTTTCAAAAATTGTTTCTTTAATTTTTGACTTCCCATCAGAGATACACATAAGAGACATTAGCTGAGCTTGCAAATCGGTGGGAAAACCTGGATATGGATTAGTTGAAATACTACTAGATTTTAGTTTTGATCCTTTAAAAACTTTTATTGAATTTTTACTTACTTTTAATTTTGCACCCATTTTTTTTAAAATATCAATTAAAGATTTTAAATAAATTGTATTAAAGTTATTTATTTCTAAAGCTGAATTTAACATCAAAGCTGCAATTATATATGTGCCAGCTACTATTCTATCAGAAATTATCTCATGCTCTGCTTTATTTAAATTTGAAACACCTTGTACAAGAATAGTTTTTGATCCATGGCCTTCTATTTTTGCACCCATTTTTATAAGACAGTTTGATAAATCTTCAATTTCTGGTTCTCTTGCAGCATTAGAAATTTTCGTTTCACCTTTTGCCAATACCGAGGCCATTAATATATTTTCAGTTGCTCCTACACTTGGAAAAGGTAATTTAATTTTATTTCCAATCAATTGTGATTTAACACTGCCGACAACAAAGCCGCTTTGAATTTCAAAATTAGCTCCCAATTTTGATAAACCGGTAAGATGTATATCTATTGGCCTAGTTCCAAT